>NZ_CEXFHW010000020.1:0-33332 GCF_982640115.1 Quisquiliibacterium sp.
GACCGACCAGTCCCTCGGCCCAGGCGTAGCCGGCGTAGGCGTGATAGTGGCCCCGGTCCCAGCTCCAGCTCGGCCCTTCGAGCAGCCGCCAGGCGATGGTGGCCGCCAGCGCCAGCAGGCAGGCCAGCGCGGTCGCGGGCAGGCGCCGCGCAGACATCGGGTGCAGGACGCGCGCGCTCAGCGCGGCTCGTCAGGGGCCGCGGCCGCAGTGACCGGCCGGGTGCGCAGGCGGGCCCGCGGCTGGGTGATGAAGCTCAGCACGAAGGACCCGAAGATGCACTCGCTGCCGGCCAGCAGCAGCGTCACCGCCGGGATGGTCACGCGCATGGCGCGCGACGGGTCGAGGGCCGCCAGACCGGCGTCGGTCCAGACCCACACCGAGGAAAGCACGCCAGCCAGCCCGCAGGCCACGAGCGTGAGCCCGAGCAGGATGCCCCGTTCGAGGGTGTAGATCCGCATCAGCCAGGCAAAACCCGGACTGGCCGGCAGGTGGCCGGCATGCACGCCTGCCGCCTTGGTGAGCACCGCGAGCAGGCACATCTGCAGGCCGAGCACCGACGCGGTGGCGGTGTAGAGCAGGGTCTGGATGTCGAAGCCGACCGGTCCGAGGCGGATCGGGGCGATGGTGAGCAGGACCGAGAGCAAGGCCCCCAGGCCGAACAGGGCCAGGCCGGGATAGAGCAGCAGCCAGCGCGGGCTGAACATCAGCAGCAGCCGCAGGTGCCGCCAGCCGTCGCGCCAGCTGCGCAGATGGGGCGGGCGGTCGCGTCCGTCACGCGCCAGGGTGGTGGGCACCTCGGCCACCCGCAGGCCGGCCAGCGTGGCCCGCATCACCATCTCGCTGGCGAACTCCATGCCGGGCGAGGACAGACCCAGCCCCAGGACCGCCTCGCGGTCGAAGGCCCGCAGCCCGCAGTGGAAGTCGCCGATCGGGCTGCGGAACAGCAACCGTCCGATGAAGGACAGCACCGGGTTGCCCAGGTAGCGATGCAGCGGCGGCATCGCGCCCTCGGCGATCCCCCCGGCGAAGCGGTTGCCCATGACCAGCTGCGCGCCCGCGGCGAGCTGCTCGACGAAACCGTCGAGCGCGCCGAAGTCATAGCTGTCGTCGGCATCGCCCATCACCACCCAGCGACCGCGGGCGGCGAGGATGCCCCCCATCAGCGCCGCACCGTAGCCGCGCTCGCTCACGCGCACCACCCGGGCGCCGGCGGCGGTGGCCAGCGCCATGGAGGCGTCGCGCGAGCCGTTGTCGGCAATGACCACCTCGCCTGCGATGCCGGTGCGGGCGAAGAAGGCCATGGCCTTGCCCACGCAGATGGCCACGGTGCGCTCTTCGTTCAGACAGGGCATCACCACGGAAAGCAGGGGCTGGACCCGTGCAGGCTGGTGCACGGCCGCCGTGGGCGGGGACGACTGGGGGACGGCGGCAGGGCTCATGGCGAACCCGTCCGGCGGCAGGACGGCGTCGGCAAAGGACATGATGGGCGCAGACCCGGACATGGGCATGGCGGGATGCTGAGCCAGGACACGGCGCTTTCTCTGCCCCACTCAGCCGGACGGCGCGGCCACGGTGCCGGACGGCGCGGTCAGAAGTTCGAGCTGCGTCAGCCAGGCCAGGGCCTGCGCCGGCGAGTCGCCGCACATCGCGGTGGAGGGCATCAGCCCGGCACAGCAGCGCGGGCGCTCCGGGAGGCCGAAGAGCGCGCAGCGCAGATCGGCCGTGAGCTGAACGCAGCGCTGGCCGGCGGCCTTGCCGCGGGGCATGCCGGGGATCGGGCTGCTGATCGAGGGCGCGATGCAGCAGGCACCACACCCCGGGCGACAGGCCGGCGCGACGGTCGGGACGAACATGGCCGGCAGTCTAGCAAGCCGCCCTCTGTCCACGACCTCGTCCACGGCCTCGTCCACCCCGGTTTGACCCTCCCGCACCCCCACCCTAGAATGCGCGGCTTCCTCGAGCACACCTGGCCCATGCTGCGCGGGCCGTCCACTTCGCCCCGGCGGCATTGCGTCGCCGCCCGGCCATCCCGGTTGCCCACACCATGAAGACCCGTACCCTGCTCATCACGGTGCTCGCTGCGGCCCTGGCGGTAGCGGCCTGGTGGCAGTTCGGCCGGGCACCGAAGACGGTTGCGACAGGCCCCGAGGGCACGGCGACGCCGAGCGCCGCCGCAGCGGCGGCCGCAGCGCCAACGGTCGGCAACGCCGCCAACCCTGCCCCGGCCGCTGCCCTGGAGTTCGCGGCCACCGACCTGCTCACGCTCGCGCCGGGCAGCATCACCCGCAGCATCCCGATCACCGGCAGCCTGCGGGCGGTCCGTCAGGGCCTGGTGCGCGCCAAGGCGGCCGGCGAGCTGCGCGAGCTGCTGGTGCGCGAAGGCGAGTCGGTCAGCGCCGGCCAGACCATTGCCCGCGTGGACCCCACCGAGTTCGAATCGCGGGTCAAGGAGCGCGAGGCGCAGCTGCGCAGCGCCCAGGCGCAGGTGGAGCAGGCCGAGAGCACGCTCGCCCGCAACCGCCAGCTGATCGAGCGCGGTTTCATCTCCCCCAGCGCGCTCGACAACGCCCGATCGGCACTCGACGCCGCTGCCGGTGCCCGCGATGCCGCGCAGGCCCAGCTCGCCGTGGCCCGCAAGGCACTGGCCGACACCGCGGTGCTCGCCCCGATGGCCGGCGTGGTGGCCGAGCGCTTCGTGCAGCCCGGCGAGAAGGTGTCACCCGATGTCCGCATCCTCAGCCTGATCGACCTCGGCCAGCTCGAGATCGAGGCGCCGGTGCCCGCCAGCGAACTCGGCGCGGTGCGCATCGGTCAGGCAGTGTCGCTGCAGGTGGAAGGGGTGAGCGGGGAGCAGTCCGGGCGCATCCTGCGCATCGGCCCGTCCACCAGCACCGGCACGCGCTCGGTGCCGGTCTACATCGGCATCGACAACCGCGGCGAGCGACTGCGGGTGGGCCTGTTCGCCCAGGGATCGCTCGCGCTCGAGACCCGCACCGGGGTGATCACCGTCCCGCTCTCGGCCGTGCGCGAGCGCGCCGGCCGCAGCTTCGTCTACGCGGTCCAGGACGGCAGGCTGGTCGAGAAGGACGTCACGCCGGGACTGCGCGATGAATCCGCCCGCGACGCCCGCGGCGGGGCCGGCGTGGTGGAAGTGCGCAGCGGACTCGCAGCCGGCGATCGGATCGTCGCGGTCAACCTCGGCACCCTGCGGACGGGCTCGTCCGTGCGGGAACTGCCGGCGCGCTGACGCGCGCCGCGCCGCCCGGTCCACCGGCGCCCAGGTCCAGCCGCCATGTGGTTCACCCGCGTCTCGATCAACCACCCGGTGTTCGCCACCATGATGATGGTGGCCTTCGTGGTGCTGGGCCTGTTCTCGTACAAGCGGCTGCCGGTGGAGCAGTTCCCGGACGTCGCCTTCCCGGTGGTGGTGGTGCAGACCGAGTACCCCGGCGCCTCGCCCGAGGTGGTCGAGTCCGAGGTCACCCGCCGCCTGGAAGAACAGGTCAACACCATCAGCGGGGTGTACGAGCTGTCCTCGCGCTCCTACGAGGGCGTGTCGCTGGTCATCGTGCGATTCGACCTGGCCGTCGACCCGGTGGTGGCCGCCCAGGATGTGCGCGAGAAGATCGCACTGGTGCGACCGGCGCTGCGCCGTGAGGTCAAGGAGTCGCTGGTCACCCGCGTCAATCCCGACGACGACCCGGTGGTCTCGGTGGCGGTGCGCTCGCCGCAGCGCGGTCCGCGCGAACTCACCACGCTCACCGAGCAGGTGATCAAGCGGCGTCTGGAGAATGTGCGTGGCGTGGGCCGCGTGACCGTGGTGGGTGGTGTGCGCCGCGAGATCCAGATCGCGCTGCGCCCGGCCGAGATGGAGTCCCTGCGGGTGGGCATCGACCAGGTGCTGGCCGCCCTGCGCGCCGACAACCAGGAACTGCCCGCGGGCACGCTCACCAGCCGTGACCGCGATCAGGTGGTGCAGATCCGCGCCCGGCTGCGCAGCCCGGCCGACTTCGAGCGGATCGTGGTCGCGCGCCGCGGCGGCCAGCCGGTGTACCTCTCGCAGGTGGCGCGCGTGATCGACGGCGAGGAGGAGCCCGAGAACGCCGCGTTCGTCGACGGCGAGCGCGCGATCGCGATCGACATCGTCAAGGCCACCAACGAGAACACCATCGAGGTGGTCAACGGGGTGCGGCGCACCCTGCAGCAGCTCGAGGCGCAGCTGCCGCCCGATGTGCGCACCACCGTGGTCCGCGACGCATCCACGCCGATCCGCAACTCGGTGGCCGGGGTTCAGCGCAACATCGTGGAAGGCGCGCTGCTCACCGTGGCGATCGTGTTCCTGTTCCTGTCGTCGTGGCGCTCCACGGTGATCACCGGACTCACGCTGCCGATCTCGCTGATCGGCACCTTCCTGGTGATGTACGCGATGGGCTTCTCGATCAACATGGTCACCCTGCTCGCGCTGTCGATCTGCGTGGGTCTGCTGATCGACGACGCGATCGTGGTGCGCGAGAACATCGTGCGTCACCAGGCCATGGGCAAGCCGCACAAGCAGGCCGCGTTCGACGGCACGGCCGAGATCGGCCTGGCGGTGGCCGCCACCACCTTCACCATCGTGGCGGTGTTCCTGCCGATCGGCTTCATGGGCGGCATCATCGGCCGCTTCTTCAAGCAGTTCGGCGTCACGGTGGCCTTCGCCGTGCTGCTGTCGATGCTGGTGTCGTTCACCCTCGACCCCATGCTCTCGTCGGTGTGGCACGACCCCGACGCCCACGGCGCGCGCGGGCGCGGGCCGGTGGCCTGGGTGCTGCGCCGGTTCCAGGCGCTCATGGCGGGGCTGGAGCGCGGCTATGTGGGGCTGCTGCGCTGGGGCCTGCGCCGCCGCTGGCTGGCCAGCCTGATCGCGCTGCTCACCTTCCTGGCGGCCTTCCCGCTGATGGGCGGGATCGGCAAGGAGTTCGTGCCGCAGGCCGACAACAACGAGATCTACATCCGCTTCCACACGCCGGTGGGCTCGTCGCTCGCGCTCACCCAGGACAAGGTGCGTCAGGCCGAGGCGGCGCTGCGCGAGTTCGACGGCGTGCTCTTCACCTACGCCACCATCAACACCGGCGCCATCCAGGGCCGCAACTACGCCACGCTCTTCGGCAAGCTCACCGAGCGCGCCCGCCGCCCGATGTCGGTCCAGCAGATGCGCCAGCCGGTGCGCGAGCGGCTGGCGCGCATCCCCGGCCTGACCATCACCGATGTCGGCACGCTCAGCTCGGTCGGCTCGGGCAAGCCGGTGCAGGTGAGCATCCAGGGGCCCGACATGGCCGAACTCGAGCGTCTGGCCGCGCAGGCCCTGGCCGCGATGCAGACCGTGCCCGGCATCGTCGACCTCGAGTCCTCCTCCAAGCCGTCCAAGCCCACCATCTCGGTCGAGGTCAACCGCGCGCTCGCCTCTGACCTCGGGCTGGGCGTGAGCCAGGTGGCCGGGGTGCTGCGCCCGCTGCTCGCCGGCGAGTCGGCCAGCACCTGGCGGGCGCCGGATGACGAGAACTACGATGTGAAGGTCAGGCTGCCGCGCGCCGACCGCGTGGCGGTGACCGACCTGGAACGCCTCACGGTCGCCTCCGCGCAGACCGAGGCCGATGGCAGCCCGCGCATGATCGCGCTGCGTCAGGTGGCCGCGTTCGTGAGCGGCACCGGCCCCACGCAGATCAACCGCAAGGATCTCTCCCGGGAGATCCTGCTCAGCGCCAATGTGCAGGGCGCAGCCTCGGGTACGGTGGGCCAGCAGGTGGCCGAGCGCATGGCCGGCATCAGCCTGCCGCCGGGTTACCGCTTCGTCACCGGCGGCGCCACCCGCGACATGACCGAGAGCTTCGGCTTCGCCGCCCAGGCGCTGCTGCTCGCGGTGATCTTCATCTACATGATCCTGGCCTCGCAGTTCGGCAGCTTCCTGCAACCGCTCGCGATCATGGCCTCGCTGCCGCTCGCCCTGATCGGCGTGGTGGCCGCATTGCTGGCCTGGCGCAGCACGCTCAACATGTTCTCGATGATCGGCTTCATCATGCTGATGGGCCTCGTGACCAAGAATGCCATCCTCCTCGTCGACTTCGCCAACCAGGCCCGCGCCCGCGGGGTGGAGCGCGCCCAGGCGCTGCTCTCGGCGGCCGAGATCCGTCTGCGGCCCATCCTCATGACCACGCTCGCGATGGTGTTCGGGATGCTGCCCCTGGCCATGGGCACCGGCGAGGGCTCGGAGCAGCGGGCGCCCATGGGCCATGCCGTGATCGGCGGCGTGATCGCCTCCACCCTGCTCACGCTGCTGGTGGTGCCGGTGCTCTACACGCTGCTCGATGATCTCGGTGGCTGGCTCGGCCGCCGCCGCGGGCGCAACCCGCCGCCCCAGGCCGGGGCCGACGGATCGGCCTCCTGAGCCCCGGACAATCACGGCCGGCTTGCTAGAATCGTCAGCTCCCCCTCCCCGCACGGATCGCCTTCCCATGGATTTCGAACGCGCCCGCTTCAACATGATCGAACAGCAGATCCGCCCCTGGGATGTGCTCGATCAGGATGTGCTCGACCTGTTCAGCGTGCTGCGGCGCGAGGATTTCGTGCCGCCGGCCTGGCGGGCCATGGCCTTCACCGACATGGAAGTGCCGCTCGTCCTCGACGGCAAGCCCACCGGCGAGTGCCTGTTTCCGCCGCGGGTCGAGGCCCGGTTGATGCAGTCCCTGACGGTGCGACGCCATGAGCATGTCCTCGAGGTGGGCACCGGCTCGGGCTTCATGGCGGCGCTGCTCGCCCACCGCGCCCGGCGGGTGCTCACCACCGACATCCATGCCGGGCTGGCGGCCTTCGGGCAGACCAACCTGCAGCGCGCCGGCATCCGCAATGTCGCGGTCGAGACCTTCAACGGCGCGCAGCCCCCGGGCACCGATCGATTCGATGTCATCGTGCTCTCGGGCGCCGTGCCCTTCGTGCCCGAGAACCTGCTGCAGCGGCTCGCCCCCGGTGGCCGGCTCACCGCCATCGTCGGCACTGCCCCCTCCAGGACCGCGGTCATGCACACCCGCACCGCCGAGAACGCCTTCACCTGCGAGCCGCTGTTCGACACCCAGGTGCGGCCGCTGCAAGGCTTCCCGCAACCCGCGCGCTTCGCCTTCTGATGCGCGAGATCTCCGTCACGGAACTCGCCGCCTGGCTCGCGCAGCCCGATGCGCCGGTGGTGCTCGACGTGCGCGAGCCCTGGGAGGTGGCCATCGCCAGCCTGCCGGGCAGTGTGCACATCCCCATGCGCGAGATCCCGGCACGGTTCGGCGAGCTGCCGGCGGACCGGCCGGTGGTGTGCCTGTGCCACCACGGCATGCGCAGCGCCCAGGTCGGCCTGTTCCTCGAACGGCAGCAGGTGGCGGGGGTGTGCAACCTCACCGGCGGCATCGACGCCTGGTCGCGCACGATAGACCCCGCGGTTCCCACCTACTGAGGACGCCATGAGATCCCTGCTGCCCACCGTGACGGTCACCGCGCTCGCCCTGGCCTGCGCGCCAGCGGGGGCGCAGATGCTCGACATCGCCCAGGCCTACAAGGAGGCGCTGGCCAACGACACGGTGGTGGCGAGCAGCCGCGCGCAACTGGCCGCGGTCCGCGAGCGTGTGCCCCAGGCCCGCGCCGCCCTGCTGCCCACGGTCACCGGCAACGGCGCCCTCAGCCGGCAGGTGGTCGATACCAACCTCGCGCCGCGGCGTGAATTCAACACCCAGAACTACCAGATCAGCCTGAGCCAGCCCTTGTACCGGCTGCAGAACGTCGAGGCCTTCGAGCAGAGCAAGCTGCAGGTGGCCGCCGCCGAGGCGCAGGTGGCACAGACCCAGCTCGATCTGATCGTGCGGGTGAGCCAGGCCTACTTCGACGTGCTCGCAGCGCAGGACAGTGTGGCCACCATCCGCGCCCAGAAGCGTGCGATCAGCGAGCAGCTCGCCTCGGCGAAGCGCAACTTCGAGGTCGGCACCGCCACCATCACCGATCAGCAGGAGGCGCAGTCGCGCTTCGACCTCGCGGTGGCGCAGGAGTACGCCGCCCTGAACGACCTGAGCGTACGCCGCGCCGCGCTCGCGCAGCTGGTGGGCAAGCCGGTCAGCGCCCTGCAGGTCCTGCGGCCGGGTGTGGCGCTCAGCCCGCCGCAACCCGAAGACGAATCCCGCTGGACCGAGAACGCGCGGCAGAACAGCCTGCAGGTGCAGCAGTCCCGGGTGGCCGTCGAGGTGGCCCGGCGCGAGATCGAGCGGCAACGCCTTGCTCACCGGCCCACGCTCGACGCGGTCGGTTCGGTGGGCTATGCGCGCAATGCGACGGCCGCGTTCATCGGCGTGAACAGCGCCTCCGGCTCGGTCGGCCTGCAGCTGAGCATCCCCCTTTACAACGGCGGTCTGATCGATGCCCGGGTGCGCGAGGCGACGCAGCTGCGCGACAAGGCCGAAGCCGACCTCGAGAACACCCGCCGACAGGTCGAGCAGTCGGCCCGCCAGGCCTTCCTGGGTGTGCGCAGCGGTCTGGCGCAGGTGCAGGCCCTGCAGGCGGCTGAGAAGTCCAGCCAGCTCGCGCTCGACAGCAACCTGCTCGGCTATCAGGTGGGCGTGCGCATCAACATCGATGTGCTCAACGCCCAGCAGCAGGTCTTCAACACCCAGCGCGACCTCGCCAAGGCCCGCTACGATGTCCTGATGAACGGGCTGCGGCTGAAGTCGGCCGCTGCAACGCTGTCCGATGCCGACCTGCAGGCGCTGGCAGCCCTGATGCAGACGCCCACGGGCGATCCGACCGAACCGCCACCCGCGCCCGCCACCACGCCGCCCCCCGGTGCAGCCGCCACCGGCGCGGCAGGGGCTCAGGTCACGCCGGTCGCACCGCGGCCGCGCTGATCGGGTCCGCTCGGCTGCCCGACTGGCGTCGGCCTGCCGGCCGCGCCAGCCAGGCCAGGGCTGGCGCAGGCACGCGCCGGCAGCCCTCGCTCACGACGGCCTCAGCCAGATCACCAGCGCAGCCAGGGTGCGCTGTGTCGCGCCACGATGCGTCTGCCAGAAACGCTCACCGGCATCGCCCATGGCCGCGCGCGCGGCCGCATCGCCGACCAGCGCGAGTGCCCGATCCACCGCCTGGCCGGCATCGGCAACCCGGCTGGCAGCGCCCGCCATCACCGCCTCCTCGGCCGCCTGCTCGAAATTGCGGGTATGCGGACCGACCACCACCGGCACCCCGAGCGCGCAGGCCTCGATCAGGTTCTGCCCACCGAAAGGCAGCAAGGAACCGCCGATGATGGCGACATCGGCCATCGCGTGGTAGGCGGCCATCTCGCCCATCGAGTCACCGAGCAGCACATCCGCGTGCGCGTCGGGCCAGACCCCGCCCGAGCGACGCGCCAGCCGAAAGCCGGCCTGGGGGATCTCGCGCGCCACGGCCTCGAAGCGCTGCGGATGGCGCGGCACCAGCAGCAGCTGGGGGCGGGCTGAAGAGGGTTCGGCCGGCCAGGCGGCGAGTGCGCGCTGCCATGCCGCCAGCAGCAGCGCTTCCTCGCCCTCGCGAGTGCTGGCGCACAACACCCGCGGCCGCTCGCCGCAGGTCTGTCGCCAATGCCGGCCAAGCGCCGCCCGCTCGGCCGATGGCGCCACATCGAACTTGAGATTGCCGAGCACCGGCGCATCGTGCCGGCCAAGTCGCGCCAGTCGGGCGGCGTCCGCCGGGGTCTGGGCCAGCACCGCGGCCAGGCTGGCCAGGGCCGGGCCGAGGAGCCGCCGCCAGCGCAGGCCACGGGCGAGCGAGCGCTCCGACAGCCGGGCATTGACCAGTACCAGCGGCAGGCCGCGCGCCGCGGCCTGCGCGCACAGGCCTGGCCACAGCTCGGTTTCCATGAGCAGCCCGAGTGACGGCCGCCAGCGGGCGAGGAAACGGGCGGTGGCACCAGGGGTGTCGTACGGCAGGTAGCACTGCTGCAGACGGCCGGCCCAGCGCCGCGCGAAGAGCTCCTCGCCGGTGGCCCGGCCGGTGGGGGTCATGTGGGTGAGGAGGATGTGCCGGGCGGGATCGGCGCCGAGCAGGGCATCGATCAGGGGCTGGGCGGCGCGGGTCTCGCCCACCGACACGGCGTGGATCCAGATCAGCGCGGGGTTGGCATCCACCGGGGCAGGATTCACCGGCCCGAGCGCCCAGCGCTCCGCCCAGTGCTGTCGGTACTCGGGCTGGGCGCGCGATCGCCAGAGCAGGTAGGCGGCGGCCAAGGGCGAGCCCAGGCGCCAGGCAAGGCCGTATAAGCCGAGGCTCATCCGCTCTGACCAGGAAAGAGAGCGTGCGCTCACCTCAGAGCCTCCAGCCCGGCCAGCGCCGCCAGCACCTGCGCCGCCGATGGCCAGACCCCGTCCTGCCCGAGCGAGACGGCCCGCCCGGTCCAGAAGGGTCCGAAACGCCAGGCCGGTGTGGCCGCGAAGAGCGCCGCGGTGGGCGTGTCGAGCGCAGCCGACAGATGGGTGAGCCCGGTGTCCACGCCGACCGCCAGCCGGGCATCTGCCAGCAGCGCGGCACACTGCGCCAGGCTCAGCCGCGGCGCGACCCGGGCGTGCCCGCCGATCGCAGCAGCCAGCACCGCCGCCCGCGCACGCTCGGGTTCGCTGCCCCAGGGCAGCACCACACGCAGGCCCTGCTCGCCCAGGGACCGTCCGAGCGTCTCCCAGTGCGGGTCAGGCCACTGCTTGGCCGACCGCGAGGTGGCGTGCAGGAACACCGCGAACGGCGCCGGCGGCAGGCCGGGAATGGGCAGCGCCGGCGCGCGCAGCCCGAAGCGCGGCAGGCCGGTCACGGGATGACCCAGTGCCTGGCCGGCCAGTTGGCGCAGCCGCTCGATGGCATGCAGACGCAGCGGCACCCGGTACCGGTGCCGATAGGCCAGGCAGGCGAGCGGCTCGCGTGCGCTGGACCGATCGAAGCCCGCCACCGGCGCGCCCGCGAGGCGGCTGAGCCAGGCGCTCTTGACCAGGCCCTGCAGGTCGAGCACCAGCCGGTAGTTGCGCCCGCGCAGGCGTTCGCGCACGGCCGCCACCTCGGCGCGCACCGCCGGCGCCAAGGGCGTCCGGCGCCAGCGGCGCACCGCCACCGGCACCACCTCGGCCACCGCCGGATGCAGGCGGGGCAGATCGGCGAAGGCCTCCTCGACCACCCAGTCGATCTCGATGCCGGGGTGGGCGGCGACCAGGTCGGTCACCACCGGCAGGGCGTGGACGACATCGCCCATCGAGCTGGATTTGACGATCGCGATGCGCACGCCGCGCAGTGTAGCGGCCCGCGTCGATTGGCTATGCTTGCGGCCACCATGCCTTCGCCCCCCGCCGCGCCAGCCGCGCACCGCCCCGCCATCACACCCGCCCCTGCCGCGCCTCGAGAGCCTGCGCCGCAGGCCATGCCGGTGGTGATCGGCGATCTGCAGGGCTGCCTGCCCAGCCTGCGCCGGCTCCTCGACCGGGTCGAGCGCGAAGCCCCCGACGCGCCGCTCTGGTTCTGCGGCGATCTGGTCAACCGTGGCCCGGCGTCGTTGGAGACCCTGCGCTTCGTGCGCTCGCTCGGCGAGCGGGCCATCACCGTGCTCGGCAACCACGACCTGCACCTGCTCGCGGTGGCCTGGGGCATCCGGCCCGCGCACCGCAGCGATACCCTGGACGAGATCCTTGCCGCCCCCGACCGCGAGGCGCTGCTGCACTGGCTGCGCACCCAGCCGCTCGCGCACTGGGCGCATGGCCACCTGCTGGTCCACGCCGGCGTGCTGCCGGCCTGGGACGCGGCCCGGACCGTGGCGCTCGCCGCCGAAGTGCAGGCCCATCTGGGCGGGCCCGATCCCGGCGCCTTCCTGGCCACCATGTACGGCAACCAGCCCGCCGCCTGGGACGACACGCTGCAGGGCCCCGACCGGTTGCGGGTGGTGGTGAACGCCCTCACCCGCCTTCGCTTCTGCACACCCGCCGGCGACATGGAATTCGCCACCAAGGATGCCGCCGACGCGGCCCCGCCCGGCCATCTGCCCTGGTTCCGGGCACCCGGGCGGCGCACCGCCGATGTCACCGTGGTGTTCGGCCACTGGTCGCAGCTCGGGCTGATGCAGCTGCCCGGCCTGCTCGCCCTGGACACCGGCTGCGTGTGGGGCCGGGCGCTGTCGGCGGTGCAGCTCGCCGCCGACCCCGCGCAGCGGCGGATCTGGCAGGTGGCCTGCTGACTGCCGCGGAGCAGCCGGGTGGCCTGCCGACTCGGGCAGCTGACCCGCCGGATCAGGCCGCCGGACTCAGCACATGGATCACCCGGCTCAGGATGTGCTCGCGGGTGCGGGCGGCATAAGCGGCCATGTGCGGCGCGGCGGCATGGGCGCGCAGCGCATCCATGCTGGCCCACTTCTCGATCACCACGAAGGTGTCGGGCCCGAGGGCGGTGTGGTGGGCCGACAGGCCCTGCGCGTCGATGGCCGGGGCGTACTCGATGCAGCCGTCCTCGGCATGCACCGCCGGCATGTTGGCGCGAAAGGCCTCGAGCACGGTGTCGCGCAGGCCGGGTTGGGTGGTGATGATGGCGAGGACATTGACCATGGGGCTCTCCCGTTGGCGATGCATCAGTGGACCGCGCGCTGCTGGCCGTCCCAGTAGCGCGCGCGAATGGCCTTCTTGTCGAGCTTGCCCAGCCCGGTGACCGGCAGGGCATCGACGAACTCGATGCTCTTGGGCGCCTGCACCGCGCCCTTGGCCTCGCGAACCCGCGCGATCAGCGCCTCGGCGCTGACCTGGGCGCCGGGCTTGAGCACCACCAGCGCCTTGACCGCCTCGCCCCACTTCGGGTCGGGCACGCCGATGACCGCGGCGCTGGCCACCGCAGGATCGGCGGTGAGCGCGTCCTCGACCTCGCGGGGGTACACATTGAAGCCGCCGCTGATGATCATGTCCTTGCTGCGGTCGACGATGTAGATGAAGCCGTCGGCGTCGCGTCGGGCGAGATCGCCGGTGTAGAGCCAGCCGTGGCGCAGCGCCCGCGCGCTCTCCTCGGGCTTGTTCCAGTAGCCCTGCATCACCAGCGGGCCGCGCACGCAGATCTCGCCAACCTCGCCCACCGGCACTTCGCGCCCCTCGTCGTCGAGCAGCTTCACCTGGCTGTTGGCGATCGGCCGCCCGCATGAGGCCAGGCGGTGCGGGAAACGCTCGGGGTCGTGGTCCTGCTGACGCAGCACGGTGACGGTGTTGGGCGCCTCCGACTGCGCATAGAGCTGCATGAACACCGGGCCGAAGACGGTCATGGCCTCGGTGAGGCGCGCCGGCGACATGGGCGAGGCGCCGTAGATGATCAGCTCCAGGCTGCGGATGTCGGCCTCGCGCAGACCGGGGTGGTCGAGCAGCACATAGACCATGGTGGGCACGAGGAAGGTGCAGGTGATGCGGTGGCGCGCGACCAGGTCGAGGAAGCGCTGCGCCTCGAAGCCCTTGCTCATCACGAAGGTGCCCGAGCGCATCATCACCGCCAGGATCATCGCGCCCGCAGCATGGGTGATCGGCGTCATGGCCAGCATGCGCACCTCGCGCGGCCAGTCCCACTCGGCGAGCTCGGCCATGACCATGGCCACCTGCACCCGGTGGGTGTGGATCACGCCCTTGGGCCGGCCGGTGGTGCCACCGGTGTAGATCAGCACGCAGATGTCGTCGGTGCCGGCCTGCGGCTCGAGCGGCGCGGCCGGGCCGGCCTGCGCGGCGGCGAGGATGTCCTCGCCGAAGTCGTTGGGACCCAGGCCGAAGATGCGCTGCAGGCCGGGCAGCCGGGCCCGCAGCCGGTGAGCGCGCTCGCCGAACATCGGCGGGTCGACCAGCAGCGTGGTCACGCCCGAGTCTTCCAGCAGATAGGCATGATCGTCCTCGGAGCCGAGCGGGTGCATCCAGGTGATCCGCAGGCCCATCACATAAGCGGCGGCCGAGGCCATGAAGGCCTCCGGCCGGTTCGACGAGAGCGCGGCGATGGCATCGCCCTTGCGCACGCCGCGCTCGGCCAGGGCGCGGATGAAGCGGCCGAGCAGCACGCCGAACTCGCGGTAGGTGATCGACTGGTCATCGAGGATGAAGGCCACCCGGTCGCCGCCGCGCTGGATGGCGCGCACGACCAGGTCGCCCATGCTGCAGGCGTCGTGGAGCTGGGGATGGACGGGATTCATGGCGGTGCGGGATGGCAGCGAAGAGGCGGCGGAGTCGGTGAGGCGGAGTCGAGGCGGCGAACTGAATGCGGCAGCGGCATGCGCGCGGCGGACGCCGATCAGAACGGCAGGTCGGCGTCGGGCCGCTCGGCCAGGATGGCGGCGCGGAACTGGCTCTGGATGCGGGCGAGCGCGGCGGCGTCATCGGCCTCGAAGCGCATCACCACCACCGGCGTGGTGTTGGAGGGGCGCGCAAGACCGAAGCCGTCGGGATACTCCACGCGGATGCCGTCGATGTCGATCACGCCGGTGGCGCCCTCGAAACGCGCATGGCGCTTGAGCGCATCGACCAGCGTGAAGTGCTCGCCCTCGGCGCAGCGCAGCTGCAGCTCGGGGGTGGTCGGGGAATCGGGCAGCGCCTGCAGCACCGCGCCCGGATCGGCATGGCGCGAGAGGATCTCGAGCATGCGGGCACCGGCATACAGGCCGTCATCGAAACCGTACCAGCGGTCCTTGTAGAAGATGTGACCGCTCATCTCGCCGGCGAGCGGCGCGCCGGTCTCCTTCAGGCGGGCTTTCACCAGCGAATGCCCGGTGCGCCACATCATCGGCTCGCCGCCATGGGCGCGGATGAAGGTGGCCAGGTTCCGGGTGCACTTCACGTCGTAGATGATGGTGGCGCCGGGCTTGCGCTCGAGCACCTCCTGGGCCAGCAGCATCAGCTGCCGGTCGGGGAAGATGATGTCGCCGCGCCGGGTGACCACGCCGAGGCGGTCGCCGTCGCCATCGAAGGCCAGGCCGATCTCGCAGTCGGTCTCGCGCAGGCAGCGGATCAGATCCTGCAGGTTCTCGGGATGGGCGGGATCGGGATGGTGGTTGGGGAAGGTGCCGTCCACCTCGCAGAAGAGCTCGACCACCTCGCAGCCCAGGGCGCGAAACAGCGCCGGCGCCACCGCACCGGCCACGCCGTTGCCGCAGTCGATCGCGATCTTCATGGGGCGGGCGAGCTTCACATCACCGGCAATGCGCGCCACATAGCGCTCGAGCAGCGAGGCCTGGCGCAGCGTGCCGCGCTGCGCTGCGGGCACCGGGGCGTGCCGGCCGGCGGCGATCTCCTGACCCAGGCTGGTGATGGCCGCGCCGTGGATGGCGTCGCCGGCCACGACCATCTTCAGGCCGTTGTAGTCGGGCGGGTTGTGGCTGCCGGTGACCGCCACGCCCGAACCTGCACCGAGCTCGAAGGTGCCGTAGTAGACCACCGGCGTGGTGACCATGCCGACATCGATCACATGCACGCCGGCATCGCGCAGACCCTCGGCGAGCGCCGCCGACAGCGCCGGGCCCGAGAGCCGGCCGTCGCGGCCGATGACCGCCTCGGTGCCGCCGGCAGCCCGGATGCGCGCACCCAGCGCGAGGCCGATCGCGCCGACCACCTGCGGATCGAGGTTGCGGCCGACGACGCCGCGGATGTCGTAGGCCTTGAAGATGCTGGGGTCGAGATTGTTCATGGCGGTGCTCGGCGGATTGAATGGCTGGGATGGGACGGCGGCAACCGGCAGCGCCGGACTCAGGCGGCCCGGCGCAGCTGGCGCAGGTTCTCGGGCAGGCTGTCGTCCAGGGGCAGCTGCAGCTGTGCGGCGAGCGCGGCGCGGGCCTGCTCGACGATGTCGTGGCGGGTGGCGGCCGCGGCACTGAGCGCGGGCAGCAGGTGCAACTCGCAGCGGATGCCCGGCTCGGCGAGCACCCGCATCAGCGACTGCACGAAGCTGGTGTCGCCGATGAACTCGATGGCCTGCGAATGGCCGCCGCGATGATCGGTGTAGCGCACACCCACCGGCACCACCGGCGCGCGGGCCCGCACTGCGGCCTCGACCAGGTTGGCATGGAAGGGCAGCAGCCGGCGGCCATCGCTGGTGGTGCCCTCGGGAAACACCGCGACCCGCGCGCCGGCCGTGAGCGCGTGCACCAGCCGCTCGATCATGCGGTGCACCGCATGCCGACGGCCGCGCTCGATGAACAGGTTGCCGGTGCGGGCCACCAGCAGGCCCACCAGCGGCCAGCGCGCGATCTCGGCCTTGGCCACGAAGGACACCGCGCAGCGGCTGTCGATGACGAAGATGTCCATCCAGGACACATGATTGGCCACCACGAAACTGCCCGGGGCGAGCGCGCTCAGCGGCTGGGCGCCGGGCTGGGTGCGCACGCTCACCGTTACCCCGCAGGCGGCCACCAGCAGGCCCGACCAGCGGCGGATCGCCCAGCGGCGGAAGCGCTCGGTGCCCAGCGGAAAGAGCAGCAGCACCGTGGCCAGCCCGCCGAACAGCAGCGCGATCAGCAGCGGCAGACGCAGGGCCACGCGCAGCCGGCTCAAGCCGGCCTCGAGTACACGATGCGGCCACCCACCAGGGTCATGCGGGCACGGCCGGCGAGCTCACGCCCGAGATAGGGCGAATGACGGCCCTGGCTGCGCAGCTGGCCGGGCTCGACCAGCCAGTGCTCGCCCGGGTCGAACAGGCACAGGTCGGCCGGCGCGCCCGGCGCGAGATGGCCGCCGTCGATGCGCAGGATGCCGGCTGCGGCGCTGGTGATGCGCGCCAGGGCCGCGGGCAGGCTCACGCCGGCCTCGGCCGCCCACTTCAGGGTGAGCGGCAGCAGCAGCTCCAGCCCGGTGACCCCGGGCTCGGCCTCGCCGAAGGGCAGCAGCTTGGCGTCATCGTCGACCGGGGTGTGGTCGGAGCAGATCGCGTCGATGACCCCCTGGGCGAGGCCGGCGCGGATCGCATCGCGGTCGCGCTGCGCCCGGAACGGCGGATCGACCCGGTAGTGGCTGTCGAAGTAGCCGATGTCGACATCGACCAGATGGAGGTGGTGCACGGCCACATCGCAGGTGACCGGCAGGCCCTCGTGCTTGGCGCGACGCACCAGTTCGACCCCGGCCGCCGAAGACAGCCGGCACAGGTGCACACGGCAGCCGGTGGCGCGCATGAGTTCGAAGATCAGGTGCAGGGCCACGGTCTCGGCGGCCACCGGCACGCCGGGCAGACCCAGCCGCCCGGCCACCGGTCCGCTGGCCGCCACCCCACCGCGGGCCAGCCAGTGATCCTGCGGCTGCAGCCAGACCGTGAAGCCGAAGGTGCAGGCGTACTGCATGGCCCGCATCAGCGACGCACTGTCGGCAAAGAGCTGCCCCGGCTGGGCGAAGCCCACGCAGCCGGCCTCGGCGAGCTCGGCCATCTCGGTGATCACCTCGCCCTTGAGGCCGACGGTGAGCGCACCCAGCGGGTACAGGCTGGCGCTCTCGAGCTGGCGGGCGCGGTGCTTGAGCATTTCGACCAGACCGGGCTCGTCGAGCGGCGGATCGGTGTCGGGCGGGCACGACAGGCTGGTGACGCCACCGGCGAGCGCCGCCTGCATCTCGGACTCGAGCGTGGCCCGGTACTCGAAGCCCGGCTCGCGCAGCCGCGCGGCGAGATCGATCAGGCCGGGGGCGACCACCAGGCCGCGGGCATCGAGGGTCTGCTGCGCCACGAAGCCGGCGGGCGCGGGGCCGATGGCGGCGATGCGGCCGTCGGCAACATGCACCGCGGCGATCTGGTCGAGCTGGCGGGCCGGATCGATGACACGGCCGTTGAGGATGGTCAGTCTCATGGCGTCACTGGGTGGCCAGCAGGCTCATCACGGCCATGCGCACCGCGATGCCGAAGGTGACCTGGTCGAGGATCACCGACTGCGGGCCGTCGGCCACCGAGGACTCGATCTCGATGCCGCGGTTCATGGGGCCGGGGTGCATCACGATGGCGTCGGGACGGGCCAGCGCGAGCTTCTCCTGGGTGAGGCCGTAGTGCTTGAAGTACTCCTGCGCCGAGGGCAGCAGCGCGCCGCGCATGCGTTCGCTCTGCAGGCGCAGCATCATGATCACATCGACATCCTTGAGGCCCTCGCGCATGTCGGTGAACACCCGCACGCCCATCTGCTCGAGCCCGGCCGGCAGCAGGGTGTAGGGGCCGATGGCACGCACCTCGGGCACACCCAGGGTGGTGAGGGCATGGATGTCGGAGCGCGCCACCCGCGAGTGCAGGATGTCGCCGACCACCGCCACCCGCAGCTGGGTGAAGTCCTTCTTGAAGTGGCGGATGGTGTACATGTCGAGCAGGCCCTGCGTGGGATGGGCATGGCGCCCGTCGCCGGCGTTGATGACATGGACATGAGGCCCGCGCAGGCGGTCGAGGTGCTGCGCGATCAGGAAGGGCGCGCCGCTGGTGGCATGCCGCACCACGAACATGTCGGCGTGCATGGCCGAGAGGTTGTCGATGGTGTCGAGCAGCGACTCGCCCTTGGAGGCCGACGAGGTGTTGATGTTCAGGTTGAGCACATCGGCCGACAGCCGCTTGGCCGCGATCTCGAAGGTGGTGCGGGTGCGGGTGGAGTTCTCGAAGAAGAGGTTGAACACCGACTTGCCCCGCAGCAGCGGCACCTTCTTCACCTCACGGTCGGCCACGCCGACAAAGCCCTCGGCGGTGTCCAGGATGTGGGTGACCACCGAGCGCGGCAGCCCCTCGATGGTGAGCAGGTGCTTGAGCTCGCCGTGCTCGTTCAGTTGCGGGTGTCTCATCGGGGCGCCTGCTCGGTGCGCAGCATGAAGCTGCCCTCGGGGTCGCGGGTGAGGACATAGTCGAGGCCCGGCGGCAGCGGGGCCACCACCCCGCAGTAGCCGGCCTGCACCGGCAATTCGCGGCCACCGCGGTCGATGAGCACCGCGAGTTCCACCCGCGCCGGGCGGCCGTAGTCGAAGAGCTCGTTGAGCGCGGCGCGCACGGTGCGCCCGGTGAACAGGATGTCGTCGACCAGGATGAGGTGCGCGCCATCGATGGGCAGCGGCAGCTCGGTGGCCGGCTTGCCGGCGGGCAGACCGCGGCCCACGCGCCGGCCGTAGTCGTCGCGGTGGAAGGCCGAGGACAGCAGGCCAAGCGGCGTGCCCGGCGCGAGCTCGGCGTGCAGGCGCTGCGCGATCCAGGCGCCGCCGCTGTGGATGCCGACCAGCCGCGGCGGCGAGGCCGCGGCGCGCAGCGTCTGGCGCAGGGATTCGCGCAAGGCCAGATAGGCGGCTTCGGCGTCGGGGGCGGCAGGCAGATCGCTCATGGCAGGCGGGCGCGGGGTGGGTCAGCGGGCAGGCGAAGCGCCTTCGGCGAGGTATTGTCGCAGGATTATCGCTGCGGCCTGGGCATCGGGCGCATCGCGGTCGGCGCCTTCGGCGAGCGCCTCGGTGGAGCTCCAGCGCTCGTCGGTGAGATGCACCGGCAGTCCGAAGCGGCCGGCGAGCTGCCGCGCGAAACGCTCGCAGCGGGCGGTCATGGCGTGGGGCGTGCCATCGGGATGCAGCGGGCGACCGACCACCAGCGCTGACGGCTCCCAGTGCGCGAGCAGCTGGCCGATGGCCTCGAAGCGCGTGACCACCGGCACCGAGGCGATCACCGTGAGCGGCTCGGCCGAACCGGTGAGGGTGTTGCCCACCGCCACCCCGATGCGTCGCTCCCCGAAGTCGAATGCCAGCAGCGAGCGGACCGGGTTCACCGGATCAGGCGTGCCCGGCGGACATCGACAGGAAGGCGGGATCGATGCCCAGCAGGGCGAAGGCGCGCGCCAGGCGCTGCTCGACCGGCGTGCGGAAGATCAGCTCGGCATCGGCCGGCAGGCTGAGCCAGGCATTGCGGGCCATCTCGTCCTCGAGCTGGCCCGCGCTCCAGCCGGCGTAGCCCAGGGCCACCAGCAGCTCGCCCGGACCCTCGCCCCGCGACACCGCCTCGAGGATGTCGCGCGAGGAGGTGAGGCCCACGCCGTCGGCCACCGCCACGGTGGCGTTCCAGTGGCCCAGGGGCTGATGCAGCACGAAACCGCGGTCGGTCTGGACCGGACCGCCGAGGAACACCGGGCTGGCGCCGAGCGGCTCGGGAGCGAGCGGCAACTGGATGCGCTCGAACAGGGTGCCCAGGGTGATCTCGGTGGTGCGGTTGATGACCAGGCCGAGCGCGCCGCGCGCGTTGTGCTCGGCGACATAGACGACCGCGCCGGCGAAGTTCGGGTCGGCCATGCCGGGCATGGCCAGCAGGAACTGATGGGTGAAGTCGGGCGACAGCGGGGAGGGCATGGTGGGCAGAGCCGGCGCGCGCCGCCTGCGGACGACCCCTGGCGGCACTGCGGTGAAATTGTAAAGACGCACCCGGGTTGGCACAATCCGCCGCCCTGCCCGGAGCCCGAATGAACCCTGCCGCCGACGCTGGCATCCCAAGCCCGCCCCACCCCGACCGGGCCCTGGTGTGGTTCCGGCGCGACCTGCGCGCCCACGACCACGCCGCCCTCGCCGCGGCGCTCGCCGCCCACCGCCAGGTGTGGTGCGCCTTCGTCTTCGACACCGACATCCTCGCGCCGCTGCCGCAGCGGGCCGACCGCCGCGTGGCCTTCATCCACGACAGCCTGTTGGCGCTCGATGCGCGGCTGCGCGAGCAGGGCGGCGGCCTGATCGTGCGCCACGGCCGGGCCGTCGAGGTGATCGCCCGCCTGGCCGACGAGCTCGGCGTGACCGCGGTGTACCTGAACCGCGACTACGAGCCCGCCGCGGTCACACGCGACCAGGCGGTCGAGACCCGGCTGGCGGCCACGGGCCGTCGCCTGGTGAGCCTGAAGGATCAGGTGGTCTTCGAGCGCGACGAGGTGCTCACCGGGTCGGGCACGCCCTTTTCGGTGTTCACGCCCTACCGGCGGGCCTGGGAGCGCCGCCTCACCGCCGAGCCCGACGCCATCGCCGAGCGCGTGGTGCGCGCCGGGCAGCGGCTGGCGCCCCCACCGCCCGGCGAGCGCATGCCGAGCCTGGCCGACATCGGCTTCGAGCCGGTGGACCTGGCCTCGCTGAACATCCGACCCGGCAGTCCGGGCGGCGAGGCGCTGCTGGCCGATTTCGCCCGACGCATCGGCGGCTACGGACGCGATCGCGACTTCCCGGCGGTGCGCGGCCCGTCCTACCTTTCGGTGCACCTGCGCTTCGGCACGGTGTCGGTGCGCGAACTCGCGCGCCTGGCTCGTGCAAGCGCGAGCGACACGGCAAGCGCCGATGGCGCCTCGGTATGGCTGGGTGAGCTGATCTGGCGCGACTTCTACTTCCAGATCCTGCACCACCATCCCCGCGTGGTCGATGCCGCCTTCCGCCCCGAGTACGACCGCATCACCTGGGAAAGCGGCCCCGTGGCCGAGCGGCGGCTGCGTGCCTGGCAGGAAGGCCGCACCGGCTACCCGCTGGTCGATGCCGCCATGCGCCAGCTCAGCCACAGCGGCTACATGCACAACCGGCTGCGGATGGTGACCGCCTCCTTCCTGGTGAAGGACCTCGGCATCGACTGGCGCGAGGGCGAGCGCTGGTTCGCCCGCGAGCTGATCGACTTCGATCTCGCCGCCAACAACGGCGGCTGGCAGTGGGCTGCCTCCACCGGCTGCGATGCCCAGCCCTGGTTCCGCATCTTCAACCCGGTGACCCAGTCGCAGCGATTCGACCCGCAGGGCCGATTCATCCGCCGCTACCTGCCGGCGCTCGCCGCCCTGCCCGATCGGGCAATCCATGCGCCGTGGCTGGTCGCACCGCTGGAACTGGTCGGTGCCGGCATCCGGCTGGGAGAGAACTACCCGCGGCCGGTGGTGGCCCACGACGCCGCGCGCGAGGCCACGCTCGCACGCTACGCGGTGGTGAAGTCGCCCTCGGACCTCAGCCCGAGTTCGCCTGACGCGGCACCGGCCGGGTGAAGCGGGCAAGCAGCGCCAGCAGTTCGTCCTCCGGGTAGGGTTTGCCGAGGTAGGCATCGACGCCCAGCTCGAGAGCGTGGTTGCGGTGCTTGTCGGCGGTGCGCGAGGTGATCATCACGATCGGGATGCGCGCCAGACGGGCGTCGGCGCGCAGGTGGCGCAGCAGCTCGAAGCCGTCCATGCGCGGCATCTCGATGTCGAGCAGCATGGCGTCGGGCACGACTTCCTCGAGCTGGCGCAGCGCATCCACGCCGTCGCGGGCGAGGAGCACCTGATAGCCCTCGCGGCTGAGCAGCCGCTGGGTGACCTTGCGCACGGTCAGCGAGTCATCGACCACCATGACCAGCGGCGGCAGCGCCTCGGGCATGACCGCCTCGATGGCCGGCGCCGGCAGACTGCGCTCCAGGCTCTCGCCCGCCGCCAGCTTGGCGAGCACCACCAGATTGACGATCAGCACGATGTCGCCGTTGCCCAGCACCGTGGCGCCGGTCAGGCCCGGCACGCGGGCGGCCTGCGCGCCCACGCTCTTGACCACCACCTCCTGGTTGCGGGTGACCTCGTCGGCATGCACCGCAATGCGCTGGTGACCCGCACGAATGATCACCACCGGCGAGAGGTGCTGCGCCAGCGGCACCAGCTCCGGCAGCCCGGCCAGGCCGCCGAGATAGAAGAGCGGTACCACCTGCTCCTGCCAGAGCAGCGAGCGCTGGGCGTAGGCATCGGCCAGCGCCTGCGGCTTGAGCTGCAGCACCTGTTCGACGCTGGACGAAGGCACGGCAAAGCGCGCGCGCCCGGCCGACAGCAGCAGCACCTGCGAGACTGCCAGCGTGAGCGGCAGGTGCACGGTGAAGCGGGTTCCCCGGCCGGTCTCGGTCTCGGTCTCGATGCGCCCGCCGAGCGAGGCCACCTCGGCGCGAACCACATCCATGCCCACACCGCGACCCGAGAGCTCGGTGACGCTGGCGGCGGTGGAGAAGCCCTGCACGAAGATCAGGTCGGCGAGCTCGCGATCGGAGAGCCGGGCATCCTCGGCGATCAGCGACTGGGCCAGCGCGCGCTGGCGGATGCGGGCGAGGTCGAGTCCGCCACCGTCGTCGGCGAAGGCCAGCACGATCTCACGCCCCTCCTGCCGGACCTCGACCCGGATCTCGCCGGTCTCGGGCTTGCCGCGGGCCTGGCGCGTGGCAGGCAGCTCGATGCCGTGGGCAACCGAGTTGCGCAGCAGGTGCTCGATCGGGCCGGCCATGCGCTCGAGCACGCCGCGATCGACCTCCACCGTGGCGCCACGGATGTCGAGGTTGACCCGCTTGTCGGTCTCCTTGGCGGCACGGCGCACCACCCGGTAGAGCCGGTCGGCGATCGAGCCGAACTGGACCATGCGCGCGCGCATGAGGTCCTGCTGCAGGTCGCGCAGCACCTGACCCTGCCGGTGCAGGTCCTGGCCCGCACCGTCGAGACTGCGCAGGGCGTGGCCCTGCACGGTGGCCACATCGTTGACCGACTCGGCCAGCATGCGGGTGAGTTCCTGGAAGCGGGTGTAGCGGTCGAACTCCAGCGGGTCGAAGGTGCGCTCATGGTCCTTCTGCTGGGCGATCCGGGCCTGGATCTGCGTGTCGGCCTGAATCTCGATCTCGCGCAGCTGCGCCCGCAGCCGTCCGACATTCTCGGTGAGTTCGAGCAGCGACTGGCGCAGCACCGACAGCTCGTTGTCAAGGCGCGAGCGCGAGATCGACACCTCGCCCGCCTCGTTGACCAGCCGGTCGAGCAGGTCGGCGCGCACCCGCACCAGCGGCGCCGGGGCCGCCGGGGCCGCCGGGACCGAGGCCGGCAGCGCCGGTGCGGCCGGCGCCAGGGGCGGCAGCGCAGCGGCCGCCAGGGCCTGCTCGCCACCGCCAGACGGCGCGCCGCCGGTCGCGCGATCGGCCTGGGGCGACGCAACCGTCGCATCGTCCGTTGCGGCGCGCGGGTCGGCCAGCGGCGCAGCGCCGGCGGCCGCCTGCGTCGACACCGGCTCGGCGGGCGCGGGTGCCGCCGGCAGGCTGGCCGCCGTCGGCCGGCGCAAGGCATCGAACAGGGCCATCGCCTTGTCGGTGTGCGCGATGAGCTCCTCGATCCGGGCCGGGTCGGGCACGGCCAGCACGGCCAGTTCATCGACCCGGGTCTCGGCATCGTGAAGCAGCTGGCCCAGGTGCATGGCGCCGGCCATGCGGGCGCTGCCCTTCACGGTGTGCAGGACCCGCATCAGCGCCTGCGGCAGGCTGGCATCCTGCGGCGCAGCCGCCCAGGCGCGCAGACTCTCGCCGATGCGCGGCAGGTCATCGGCCGCCTCTTCGAGGAAGATCGGCAGCAGCTCCGGGTCGATCTCGTCGGCGGGCGGCGGCTCGACCGGTTCGGCCGCGATCACCTCCGACGCATCCGGGTCATCCAGGAGCGGCAGCAGTTCCGGAGCCGGTTCACCGGCCCAGCGCTCGGCCAGCTCGTCGAGGTCGGCGAGCAGGGCCGGGTCCTCCATCGGCCAGTCGCCGCCGGCAAACCGGTGCAGCATGCCGTGGATCCGGTCGATCGCCGCCGCGACGCGCGTCAGCTCATCGGGCGCGACCGCCCGCCGTGATTGCGACTGGCGGTGGTAGGCCAGCTCGAGGGCCTGCGCCAGCCGGTGCACCGTGTCGAGCTGCATCACCGCCGCACCGCCGCTCAGGGAGTGCGCCGCACGCAGCGCATCGGCAGACACATCCCGGCCGGGTTGCGCCTGCCAGTCCTCGACATCGGCGCGCAGGGCCGTGATCAGCTCATCCGCCTCGGAAAGGAAGATGAGGTAGAGCGGGCGGCTAAGCTCGCGGTCCCCGATCCGGACCGTGTCAGGGGCCGTCTGCGGCTCGTCCGCCAGCACCGCATCGGGTTCGTCCACCAGCACCGCGTCGGGTTCGTCCACCAGCACCGCGTCGGGTTCGTCGAGCAGTACCGCATCAGGTTCGTCGAGCAGCACCGCATCAGGTTCGTCGAGCAGCACTGCGTCAGCCGCATCGGGCAGCGCGCTTGCAGGCTCGTCGGGCTGCACCGCAACCGGCTCGTCGAGCATCGCAGCCGGCACAGGCGCCGCCTCGATCTCGGGCGGCGGCAGCGGGCGGCCCTCCCGCAAGGCCTGGGCAGCCCGGGCAAGCGGCTCGGGATCGATCGGCGGGCGCTGTCCTGTCCGCAACGCCGCCACCCAGCCGATCATCGCGCCATGCGCGCGACCAACGAGGTCGAAAAGGTCAGGATCGCCAGGGGAGCTGCCAAGCGCGAAACGATGGTTGAACAGCTCCTCCATCGCCCAGGCCGCCGCGCCGAAGGCCTCCAGTCCGACCATGCGGCTGGAGCCCTTGAGGGTGTGGAAAGCCCGCCGCAAGGCGACCAGCGGGGCCTGATCCCGCGGCGCAGACTCGGCACAGGCCACCTGCTCGGCGATCGTGCCGAGCACCTCATCGGCCTCGTCCAGGAAGATGCCGATCAGCTCGTCATCGGCGGTGGCCATGGGCTCGACAGGGGCCGGCGGCGGCGGCACAGCCGTGGGCGGCTGCTGCAAACCCGAGGCCGAACGCCCCGAGGGCCGCACCGGACCGGGAAGCGCCCGGGTGGCATCGGGCGAGACCGCCGGCGCAAGGCTGGAGAGGGTCCAGTCGGCCTGCTCGAGCGCCGCCAGCGGATCGGGCGCTGCCGGATCGCTCGCTGGTTCGGCCGGTGCCTCGCGCACGGCAGGCGGGCCGAGCCAGTCAGGACCGCTGGCAAGCCCGGCGTGGATCAGACTGCTGTCGAACTCGATGGCTTCGACATCCGGCACCAGACGCTGCTCCGGTGTCTCGATCCGGGGCAGGGCTTCGACCGCCTTGGCAAACACCGGCAGCAGATCGAACTGCGGTTCGGAATCGCCCATGCGTACCGGCTCGGCAGTCGGGGCCTCGCCGGGCGCCGGTGGCATCAGCGCGGTGGCGGGCGTCTGCGCCGGCGGCGCCAAGGAAGACTGCACGGGCAGGGACGCCGCTGCCGCAGGCCGTTCGCCGCCCGGCTCGGCGGCGGGAACGCTCAGGTCGGCACGGAGCTCACCCGTCGTCTCGTCGACCCAGAAGCGTCCGCCGCCCTGACCGCCATGCCCCAGCGAGTCGATGAAGAACCCGAGCGCACCCAGGCTGGATGCGATCCGCCATGCCGGATCGGCAGTCTGCTGCGCTGCAGGGGCGGTGTCGCTTGTGGACGCGTTCGGCGGGAAATCGCCAAGCTGATCGGCAACAAGGTCGGCGCCGCGCGCCACTGCATCATGGCCGAACAGGCGCAAGGCACCGGCGATCTGGCGCAGCCCGGCCACGCACTCACCCAGGGAGTGACCCGCCGCCGGATCGGCCAGCGCTTCGTCGAGGGTCTTCTCGATCACCCGCAGCGAGGCCTGCGCCTCGGCCACGAAGGCTGCGGTGGTGGCGCGCTCCTGCGCCGCGCGGCCGAGTTCGCGCATCCAGCCGGGCAGCGCTGCCGGATAGTCCCTTCCGGCCAGGGCGGCAGAGAGCCGGTCGCTGGTCTCGATGCCACGACGGTCATGGGCCGGGTCAGGGCGCCCGCCCTGCTCGAGCGCCTGCTCGAGGAAGAGGATGGCGGTGGCCACCTCGAGCGCCACCGCATCGGGCATCTGCCCCTGCTCGACACCGGGCACCCGGCGAACCTGGGCCAGCGTGCGGCTCAGCGCCTGCAGACCGACCGCCGGCAGGGCATCGAGCGGCGCGTGCAGCGCGTCGAGCGCTTCGAGCAGCACCGGTGCGTCACTGAGGCTGCCGCGCGAGAGGCGGTCGAGTGCACCGCGTGCGCGTCCCAGGGCCTCGCGGGCCTGACGCATGGCGCGGGCATCGATGCGCCCGGCCGGGGTGAGATCCGCCGCATCGGCGACACCCTCGCCGAGGCCGAAGGCGAAACGCACCTCATCGACCGCGGCATCGCCTGGCAGCGCGAGATTGATCGCATACAGCATCTCGGCCAGCAGGCGTTCGCCCGCCACCGGCTTGGACTCGAGCGTGCCGCGCAGGTGCAGATTGAAACGGGCGAGCAGCCGCTTGGCCGTGGCGTCGAGCGGCACCCGCCCGCCATGCAGACCGCTGAAATAGGCGTCGGCCACCCACCAGAAACCGAGGTCGCTCAGACCCGGCACGGAGGCACGCACGGCACTCACGGCACGCCGCATGAGGCGCGGACCGATCGGCGAGGCGGGCTCGCGGATGGCCTGCAGCAGCCCCTTTTCAAAGGCGGTGCGCATGGCCGCGATCGGCGGGGCATCGGCCGCCGGCGCCGGCGGCAGCGGTGCGTCGGCGAGCGCGGCAAGCCTGGGGCTGAACAGGTCGGCGGGGTTGGCCGGGCCGGCCTTGCGGGCCTGCAGCAACTGCTCGTAGACCGGGAACAGGCGCACCGGCCGGTCGGGCCGGCCGGCGGCGAGTTCATCGAGATAATCGACGAAGGTCTGCAGCGCGTTCATCAGCAGACCGGCGATCGTCGGCGTGAATACCGGATCGCCCCGCTCGCAGGCCGCGAGCAGGGCCTGCGCCTCGCGGATCACCGGCTCGGTGCCCGCGACGCCGATGAAGCCGAGCACGCCGCTGAACTGCCCGAGCAGCCGGCTGGCCTGCTGCAGCCCCGAGAGATCGACGGCCTCGAGACTGAGCTGGCGCTCGAGCGTGTCCTCGATGCGCGCGAGGGTGGCGCGGATCTCGGGGAGACACCAGGAGAGACTGACGGGATCGCAGGCCATGGCGATGCTCACGCTACCTTGAAGCGCGAGACGGAACTCTTCAGCTCCTGCGCAAGTTCAGCCAGCTGCCGGATCGAGCCCGCGGTCTGCAGCGTGCCCTCGCTGGTCTGCTCGGTGACCAGCAGGATGCGCTGGATCGACTGGGCCACGGTGCCGGCCGAAGCCGCCTGCCGTGACGTGGTGTTGGAGAAGTCCTCGATGAGCTCGGCCAGGTGGGTGGAGACCCGGCCGATCTCGCCGAGCGCGCGGCCGGCATCATCGGACAGCCGGGTACCCTCGACCACGCCCTGGGTGCTGCGCTCCATGGCCGCCACTGCGTTCTGGGTATCGGTCTGGATGGTCTTGATCAGACCGGCGATCTGCCGCGTGGCCTCGGCGCTGCGCTCGGCCAGACGCTGCACCTCCTCGGCCACCACCGTGAAGCCGCGCCCGGCCTCGCCGGCCGAGGCCGCCTGAATGGCGGCATTGAGCGCCAGCACATTGGTCTGCTCGGTGAGGTCGGAGATGAGTTCGACGATTTCGCCGATCTCCTGGGAGGACTCGCCCAGCCGCTTGATCCGCTTGGCAGTCTCCTGGATGTGATCACGAATGCCGTTCATGCCGGCGATCGCGGTGTGCACCGCCCGCGCGCCCTCCTGCGAGGCGGTGAGCGAATGCCGCGCCACATTGGCCGACTCGGCCGCGCGGGCCGAGACCTCGTTGATCTGCTGGGCCATGCGCAGCACCGATTCGCCGGTGTCACGGATCTCGCGGCTCTGCTGCTCCGAGGCGGTCTGCAGGCTCGAGGCGATCATCTGCGCCTGCGAGGATGCCTCGTTGACCATCTCCGCGGTGGCATTGATGCGCGACACCAGGCTGCGCAGCTCCTCGACCGTGTAGTTGACCGAATCGGCGATGGCGCCGGTGATGTCCTCGGACACCGTGGCCTGCACGGTGAGATCGCCGTCAGCCACGCCCTGCAGCTCATTCATGAGCCGCAGGATGGCCGCCTGGTTCTGGTCGTTGGCCTGCTTGGCGTCCTGCTCCAGACGTTCGGCTTCGCGCAGCCGGTGCTCCACCTCCTGGGCACGGGCCCGGGCCTCGAAGCGCCAGGCGCGCAGCAGGCCAAGACCGGCCGATGCGGCCAGCATCACGCCGCCCAAGGCGAGCCACAGCCGCCAGAGTCGGTCATCGGGGTCGACCACGGCGCGTGCGCGCATCTCGTCGAAGCGCAGGCGCAGGGCATCGACCTCGCGATCGAGTTCGATCGCCTGCCGGGTCAGGGCCTCGGCGGCGGCCGGATCGAGCGCCGCCACCCGGCCGGCGAGATCATCGACGCGCTTCCAGGCAGCGCGCAGCGGCGCGAGTCCGGGCGCCACCGCCTCGGACAGCGCGATCGGCTCACCCTGCGGGCCGGCCGATGGCGCATCGAGACGCGCGACCAGACCAGCCAGCGACTGGCGCGAACGGCGCAGCGCGGCCAGCGCGACCTCGCCGGAAGCCGGAGCCCGCAGCGCGGCGCGGCCGATCTGCTGCGACTGGATGGTGCCGTCGGCAAGGGCGGCCACCACCAGCGCCTCGCGTTCGGTCTGCCAGCGGTCGAACCCGGCCACGGCCACCGCGATGGCCAGACCGGCGACCAGCAGTGCCAGCAGACCGGCGAGCTCGCCACGCCGCGGCGTCTGGATGCGGCGCGCCACGGCGGGCGTCTTGCCCGCGCCCGCTGCGGGGCCCGCACCGCGCTCCGTGGCGGACGGCGCGGCTGCCGCGGCGGCTTGCGCAGCCGCCGGCCGCGGCGATGCTGCCGATGCGGTCGATGCGGCCGATGCTGCCGGGCGGCCCGGCGCCAGCGGGCGAGCGGTGGCCGGCGCATCCGGCCCTGCCGGGCGCGACCCGGCCGACGACACGCCCGCCCCGGCAGGCGAGGCCGGGCGCGCCGCGCCGAAGCGGGAATCCGGAGCCAGCCGATCAACTGCGAAGGCCGGGTCGTCATCGGCGATGGCCGAGTCACCGAAGATGGTATCGGGCTCCGGCCGGTTGCGGGTCACCGCCGTGTTCTGGAAGAAGGTGCCGAGCCTCACCGGCGCCCCCCGCAGGAGGCCTGGCAGCCCGATGGGCAGCAGCAGGCGCGCATGCTATCGGGCCACCGCCAGGAAGCGCTCGTCGGCGGCCAGCCGCGCGAGACTGAGCTCATGCCACTCGCGCCCATCCGGGTCGACCAGACAGCGACCGGCCCAGGGAAGCGGCAGATCCGACGATGGCTCATGGCGCCAGCCCGAGGCATCGTTCAGACCAAGCATGCGGCTGACCAGCAGCGCGGCGTTCAGGTTGAGGCTGGCCGAGATCGCCAGCAGCCGCGACTCCTTGGCCAGCGGCGTGAAACCGCCGCCGCTGAACCGCAGCAGGTCCGACACGCCGAACAGGGTGCCGCGCAGATTGACCAGACCGCGGAACCAGTCGCGGGTGTTGGGCACCGGGCTCATCTGCGCCGGCACCGGCACGATCTCGCCGGCCTCGGCAAGATCGACCAGCCAGCGGCGCTCGTCGATGGCCATGCCCAGCCGGGCCACTCTGGGCGAGGCGCTGGCATTGCGGAGCCGCTCGGCAAGCCGCTCCTGGAATTCCCGCAGATGGGACTTGGTTTCGCCGTCGAAGGCCATGGCCGGCTCAGCTCACCAGGCCGGCCACGCAGGCCAGCAGGTCGTCGGGCTGGACAGGCTTGACGAGGTAATCGCGCGCGCCCTGGCGCAAGGCCCAGATCCGGTCGGTGGGCTCGGCCTTGGTCGAGCAGACCACCACCGGAATGGCGCTGGTCTCGGGATCACGGCTGAGGTCGCGGGTGGCCCGATAGCCGCTGGCGCCAGGCATCACCACATCCATCAGGATCAGATCGGGACGCTCGGCACGGGCACGGACGAGCCCATCGGCGCCGTTGTCGGCGGTGATCACCGCGTAGCCGCGCCCGAGCAGCAGCTCCGAGAGGAACTGCCGCTGCGTGGGCGAGTCATCGATGATCAGGATCTTGCGGCTCATGCCGGGTCCACCGCGTCAGCCGACGCGGGCTCGGGCGCCGACGGCCGGGCATGCTCGGCCACGGCCTTGAGCAGCGTGTCCTTGGTGAACGGCTTGGTGAGGTACTGCTGCGAGCCGACGATGCGGCCGCGGGCCCGGTCGAACAGCCCGTCCTTGGACGAGAGCATCACCAGCGGCGTGCGGCCGAAGCGCGGGCTTCGGCGGATCAGCGCGCAGGTCTGGTAGCCATCGAGCCGCGGCATGAGGATGTCGCAGAAGATCAGGTCGGGGGCGTGGTCGGCCACCTTGGCCAGGGCGTCGAAGCCGTCCTCGGCCAGCACCACCCGGCAGCCCGCCTGGCCGAGAAAGATCTCGGCACTGCGCCGGATGGTGTTGCTGTCATCGATCACCATCACCGTCAATCCGGCGATCTCGCGGGTCTGGCTCATGGAGTGGCTCTTGCAGCGCCGCAACGCCGCGGTTCAGAGGGGGGAAAGGCATGGTACGCCGCCAGGATCGCGGCACGCCGCGCCTCCGACCGAAGGCGCGGAGGCCGCGACGAGCGAGCCGCCGCAGGCGCTGCCACGCTGGGCGCCGGCCTCATCGGCCGGCGCCGGGTGCTCAGGGCGCCCAAGGCTGCAGCCGAACCAGACGCAGCAGTTCGCCGCTTGCCGCATCGACGAACGCGACCAGATCGCGCTTGCCGCCGCGCACCGGGTACCAGCGTACCGCGTCCTCGGCCCGGTCGACCGACTTCAGGGCCGCATCGACCTCGTCGGCCGGGTTGAACTGGCGCAGACGCGCCACGGCCTGGGCCTTGGCCAGGCCCTGACGCCGCACCGTGTCGTAGTCGGTGTAGTAGCGCGGTAAAAGCCGCAGATCGATGCCCTTGGTGGCGGCGGCCAGCAGCAGGCGGCTGCGCTCCTGGGGGTCTTCCGGCAACTGCGCGCCCACCACCCGCGGGCCGGTCTGGCTCAGCACCCGGAAGCGCTCGGGGGCCAGCGCAAGCTGCTCGGGGTCGATGTCGGCATCACTCACCAGCTCGAAGCGGTCGACCGCAAAGACCATGAATACCGGCCGCGCCAGATGAACCGCATGCACGCCATAGGCGAGCGCCCCGATCTGCAGGGCGGCGATCACCGCCAGGTCGAACACCAGGCTGCGCTTGCCCTTGCGATAGACCACGAAGGTGAGCGCCGGCCCCAGGATGACATCGCAGGCGCTGACCAGCAGCAGCAGTTGCGGCGCGCCCGCCGCCACGAAGATCGGCCATGGATACCAGAGCGCGATCATGACCGCGAATACCGCGGCGGTGACGCCGACGCTGATCAGCAGATGCAGGCCGGCGGCGCGGGCGCGGTCAGCCAGCGCCGAGGGCGCGGACGGGGCGGGTTTCAGGGGGGCCGAAGGCCCGGCAGCGTCGGGCAGGGTGTTCTCCATGGCAGGGGATCAGGGGTTGCTGGAACCCCGATCTGAACCCGCCGCCACGGCCCGGGACAAGGCCACTCTGACGGATGGAAGCCGTCAGGCGCCGGAACGCCAGTGCGCGGGCCTCAGACCTCGACCATCTCGAAGTCTTCCTTGCGCGCACCGCACTCCGGGCAGGTCCAGTTCATGGGGATGTCCTCCCAGCGGGTGCCGGGCGCGATGCCGTCATCGGGCAGGCCGGCCGCCTCGTCGTAGATCCATCCGCAGATCAGGCACATCCAGGTACGGTTGCTGTCGCTCATGAGGGGAGACCGGTGTCGGGGTGAACGGGTTGCGGACAGCCCGATGGTAACCCGATCGCGCCGGGCCGCCCGCCCGCGGATCGCGCCTTGCCTGCGTGAGGCTCAGACCCGCCGTGCTCAGCGGCAGTCAGCTGGCCGGAACTTCGTGGCCAGCGTGCCGGCGCAGGTCCAGACGATCTGCGAAGACACCGGCGCGCCCGTGGACGGCAGGGCATTGCCGCCCGATGACGGGGTCAGCGTGATGGTGCTGCCATCGGCAATCTTGGTGCCGTAGGTGATGGTGATCACCCCGGTGGCGGCGGTGATGCCGATCGACTTCACCTTCTGGGGGTCGCTGACCGGCGAGGTATAGCCCCGGCTGTAATCGGTGGCACCGACCCCGGCATTCTCCACCACCATCAGCTTGGCCTCGCTCGCGAGCGCGAGACCTTCGGACACCCGGGCCCGCACCGCGTAGTCCTGGTAAGCCGGGATGGCTATCGTGGCCAGGATGCCGACGATCGCCACGACGATCATGAGTTCGATGAGGGTGAAACCGCGCGCGCGCCGGACCATCAGGAAATCCTCGACAGGAAATGCGAGCGAGCCCTCCGCTCAACGCGTGAAGCCTATCTCATTCGGAATACATGACGAGGAAAAATGCCCGCTCGGGCATGCCATCGCGCCGGCCCTGAACGGCAAAAAGGCCGGCTTCCTCGCGGAAACCGGCCTCGGGTCTGCCCGAGCCCCCCGGCATCACGCCAGGCGACCCGTACCTTCAGGCATCAACGGCAGTCGGCAGGACGGAACTTCGACGCCAGCGTGCCGCCGCAGGCCCAGACGATCTGGTTGGACACCGGCGCGCCGGTGGTCGGCAGGGCCGCACTGTTCGAC
>NZ_CEXFHW010000021.1:0-32310 GCF_982640115.1 Quisquiliibacterium sp.
AACTGGCGGCGCACCTCGGTGACCACCGAGCGCGCTGCGCGGCCCACGGCCTCCATCGCCATCGCACCGAACAGGTACGGCACGAGACCGCCGATGAACAGGCCGATGATGACCGCCGGGCCGGCGGTGTCCTTGTAGGGATCGCCCACGGTGTCACCGGTAACCGCGGCCTTGTGCGCGTCGGAGCCCTTGCCGCCGTGGTTGCCTTCCTCGATGTACTTCTTGGCGTTGTCCCAGGCGCCGCCGCCGGTGCACATGGAGATGGCCACGAACAGGCCGGTGACGATCGTGCCCATCAGCAGGCCGCCGAGCGCCTGCGGGCCGAGGATCAGGCCCACCAGCACCGGCACCAGCACCGGAAGGATCGAGGGGATGATCATCTCCTTGATCGCCGCGGTGGTGAGCAGATCGACCGCCTTGCTGTAATCGGGCTTGGCGGTGCCTTCCATGATCCCCTTGATCTCGCGGAACTGGCGACGCACCTCCTCCACCACCGAACCCGCCGAGCGTCCCACCGCCTCCATGGCCATCGCGCCGAAGAGATAGGGGATCAGGCCGCCGATGAACAGGCCGACGATCACCATGTGGTTCGACAGGTCGAACACGGTGGGGATGCCCACCGATTCGAGCCCGTGGGTGTAGTCGGCAAACAGCACCAGCGAGGCCAGACCCGCCGAGCCGATGGCGTAGCCCTTGGTGACCGCCTTGGTGGTGTTGCCCACCGCGTCCAGCGGATCGGTGATGTCGCGCACCGACGAGGGCAGTTCGGCCATCTCGGCGATGCCGCCGGCGTTGTCGGTGATCGGACCGTACGCGTCGAGCGCAACCACGATGCCCGCCATCGACAGCATGGAGGTGGCGGCCACCGCCACGCCATACAGGCCGCCGAGGCCGAACGAGGCGAGGATCGCCGCGCAGACCATCAGCACCGGCCAGGCGGTGGACTTCATCGACACGGCGATGCCGGCGATGATGTTGGTGGCATGACCCGTGGTGGACGATTGCGCCACATAGCGCACCGGGTGGTACTCGGTGCCGGTGTAGTACTCGGTCACCCAGACGATCAGGCCGGTGAGCACCAGACCCACCACCGTGCACAGCCAGAGGTTCATCACCGACAGGCCGCTGGCGGCCAGGTCGGCGCCGCCGAACACCCAGGCGGTGATCGGATAGGCCGCGATCACCGCGATCACGCCCGCCACCACCAGGCCCTTGTACAGCGCGTTCATGATCTTGCCGCCAGGCGAGGCCTTGACGAACATCACGCCGATGATCGACGCGATGATCGAGAAGCCGCCGAGCACCAGCGGGTAGATCACCGCCTGGCCCTCGACGCCCTTGACCATCAGTGCGCCGAGCAGCATGGTGGCAATCAGGGTGACGGCGTAGGTCTCGAACAGGTCGGCCGCCATGCCCGCGCAGTCACCGACGTTGTCGCCCACGTTGTCGGCGATCACCGCGGGGTTGCGGGGGTCGTCCTCGGGAATGCCGGCTTCCACCTTGCCGACCAGGTCGGCGCCCACATCGGCGCCCTTGGTGAAGATGCCGCCGCCCAGCCGGGCGAAGATCGAGATCAGCGACGAGCCGAAGGCCAGGCCCACCAGCGGCTTGAGCACGGTGTGCAGATCGGCGCCCTTGGCACCGACGCCGCCGAGCACCGCGTAGTAGCCGGCCACGCCCAGCAGACCCAGGCCTACCACCAGCATGCCGGTGATCGCGCCGCCCTTGAAGGCGACATCGAGCGCCTGGTTCAGGCCCTGGGTGGCCGCCTGGGCGGTACGCACATTGGCGCGCACCGACACGTTCATGCCGATGTAGCCGGCCGCGCCCGACAGGATCGCGCCCAGCGCGAAGCCGATCGCGGTGGGCCAGCCCAGGCCGGGAACCAGGCCCAGCACGAAGAAGAGCACCACGCCGACGATGCCGATGGTGCGGTACTGGCGGTTCAGATAGGCCTGCGCGCCGGCCTGGATGGCAGCGGCGATCTCCTGCATGCGCGCATTGCCGGCGGGCAGTGCCAGGATGGTGCGGCTTGTGGCGATGCCATAGATGACGGCGACCACACCGCAGACCAGGGCGAACCACAGGCCTGTTGAGACTGCTGACATCGGACTCTCTCCTGCGTTTTATTGTGGATTGGAACTGGGAAGCCGTCTGACGGGCACGCGATTCTGCGCAAACGCCCGTCGCGTTGGCAAGCCGAGGCGCCCGCGACGCGGAGCGCTCGGCTGAAACCGGACTAGCGCAGGGCCTCGAAGGCCCGATCGCGGATGGTTTCGACCGGGCCGATGCCCGCGATCTTGCGGTAGGCGGGGGCGCCCGGCGCGCCGCTGGCGGCCCACTGCCCGTAATAGCCCACCAGCACGCTGGTCTGCGCGTGGTAGACCTCGAGGCGTTTGCGCACCGTGTCTTCGCGGTCGTCGTCGCGCTGGATCAGCGGCTCGCCGGTGATGTCGTCGCTGCCCTCGACCTTCGGCGGATTGAAGCGCACATGGTAGGTGCGGCCGCTGCCGACATGCACCCGGCGTCCGCTCATGCGCTCGATGATCTCGGTATCGGGCACATCGATCTCGAGCACGAAGTCGATGGCCACGCCGGCCGCCTTCATGGCGTCGGCCTGGGGGATGGTGCGCGGGAAGCCGTCGAACAGGTAGCCGTCACGGCAGTCGGGTTCGGCCAGGCGGTCCTTGACCAGGCCGATGATGATGTCGTCGGACACCAGGCCACCGGAGTCCATGACCTTCTTGGCGGCCACGCCGAGCGGCGTGCCCGCCTTGACCGCCGCCCGGAGCATGTCGCCGGTGGAGATCTGCGGGATGCGGAACTTCTCCTTGATGTAGGCGGCCTGGGTGCCCTTGCCTGCGCCCGGCGGCCCGAGGAGGATCAATCGCATGAATGCAACCTGGAAGTGTGTTGGCGGGACATCGTGCGGGCCTGCGCGTGGGCGCCGACACACGGCGTCAATGGGCTGCTGCGCGGCTTTCCGCCCGGAAAGGTATCGTCAAAGCCGCCCCAGGGTCAAACCGCGCCCGTGGCCACCAGGGCGCGAACCCGCTCGAGATCAGCCGGGGTGTCCACCCCCGGCGCGGGTGCGCTCTCGAGGGTGATCACCGCGATCGGGTGACCGTGCCACTGCGCACGCAGCTGCTCCAGCGACTCGATCGCCTCGAGCGGCGAACGCGGCATGGCGGGATAGCCGCGCAGGAAGCCGGCCCGGTAGGCGTACAGGCCCACATGACGCAGCACCGGCACCGCCCGCAGTGCCAGCGAGAGCGCGGCATCGCTCCCGGCCGACAGGCCGGCGAGCGCGTCGCGCTCGAACGGGATGGGCGCGCGCGAGAAGTACAGCGCCCGCCCGCGGGCATCGAGCACCACCTTGACGACATTCGGGTTGAGGTAGTCGGCGCAGGTCTCGATCGGGTGCGCGGCGGTGGCCATCGGGCAGTCGGGCTGGTCGGCGAGGGCCCGGGCGACCTGCGCCAGCACGGCCGGCTCGATCAGCGGCTCGTCGCCCTGGAGGTTGACCACCACCGCCTCGTCGGCGAGGCCCAGGCGCTCGACCGCCTCGGCCAGGCGATCGGAGCCGGAGGCATGGTCTTCGCGCGTCATGACATGGGCCACACCGTGGGCGGCGCAGGCCTGCCCGACCAGGACCGAGTCGGTGGCCACCACCACGCGCGATGCGCCGCTGAGGGCCGCACGCTGCGCCACCCGAACGATCATCGGCAGGCCGCCGATGTCGGCCAGCGGCTTGCCGGGCAGCCGGCTCGAGGCCATGCGGGCCGGAATCAGCGCGGTGAAGGCGGGAATGGCGGTGTCCTTCATGGATCGGCGCGGCCGTTGCCAGGCCTCATTCGGCGAGGCGGCGGGCCTCCTCCTCGAGCATCACCGGGATGCCGTCGCGAATCGGGAAGGCGAGCCGGTCACGCGGGCAGACCAGTTCGGCCGCCTCGCGCTCGAGCCGCAGCGGTCCCTTGCACAGGGGGCACACCAGGATGTCAATCAGTCGATGGTCCACGCAGCCTGTCCTCCAGCCAGTCGACCAGCGCCGGGTCGGGGTGCGCCCGCACCTCGAGATACCAGCAGCGCGGGTCGTCGAACGGCTCGAATTTTACGGCGTCCTTGGCGGTCATGACGATCACCTCGGCCTGCGGGGGCAGCAGCGTGGGGTCGGCGAGCCCGTGGTCCGGGAGCGCGACGGTGCTCTCGAGGCTCAGGCCGAGGCTGCGGGCCAGGGCGAAGAAGCGCTCGGGTTGCGCGATCCCGGCCAGGGCATGGACCCGCCGTCCGCGGCAGGTCTGCGCGAACTGCGCAGGGGACAGCGTCGGCCGGGGCGGCGCTGCCGGCCCGGTCCGGTCGGGCCGCGCACGCGCATCGGGCGGTCCGACCGGGTGCCAGTCGCCCGCCCGCAACCGGAAGGTGAACTGGCGATCGGGCAACGGGGTGGCGTACAGCGTTGAGCCCGGCGTCGGCAATCCGGCAGCGGGCTCGATCGTGAGGGCTGCCGGCTGCGGGGCGAGCGCCTCCGGCAGATCGTCGGGCAGGCGCCAGACCAGCGCGTCCATGTCAGCGAGGTGGGCAAGCGGCTCGCGCAGCGGACCCGCCGGCAGCAGGCGGCCGAAGCCGGCGCCGCGCTGGTCGAATACCGCGATCTCCAGCGTGCGGGCCAGTCCGGGGTGCTGCAGGCCGTCGTCGCTGAACACGATCCCGGTGTCGGGATGGGTGCTCATCAGCAGCGCCAGCGCCTGCGCGCGGCGCGGCGCGCAGGCCACCGGCACACCGCTGGCGCGGGCGAGCAGCACGGGTTCGTCGCCGTGCTCGCGGGCATCCCCGGTCGCGCCCACCAGACGGGGGTCGGTGCGATGTGCGCGGTGGCCCCGCGCGATGATGCCCACCCGCCATCCCCGCGCTGCCAGCGTGCGGGCGAGTTCCGCGGTGAGCGGCGTCTTGCCGGTGCCGCCGACCACCAGATTGCCCACCACCACGATCGCCGGCCGGAGGTTGGGTGCCAGACGCAGCACGCCCGCCCGTCGTCGGCGGCTGACCCATCGGGTCAGGCCGCTGAGCGGCAGCAGCAGGCAGCGGTCCAGCCAGTCAGGGGGGCGCGAAGGCGATCCGAACCAGCGCTGCAGCAGCCAGGACTCCAGGCGGAGGCGGATCCGCTCGGGGGAGGGCGGCGGCATCGTGCCGCGCTCAGCGCTGTCCGGTGCCGGCTGCCTGGGCGGCGAAGGTGACCCGATTCAGGCCGGCAAGCCGCGCCGCTTCCAGGACATTGACCACCGACTGGTGGCTTGCGCCGGCGTCGGCGTTGATCACCAGGGTGACGTCGCCGCGGCCGCCGGCGGCACGCTGCAGCGCCTGCGCGAAGCCACCCGGGCTGTCGTAGGCCCGCACCTTGTCCTCGATCGCGTAGCGGCCCTCGGCCGAGACGGTCACCATCAGTTCGCGCGGGCGCTCGGCCGGCTTATCCGCACCCGCCGAGGGCAGGTTGACGCCGAGCTCGGTGAAGCGGGTGTAGGTGGTGGTGACCATCAGGAAGATCAGGATCACCAGCAGCAGGTCGATCAACGGAATGAAGTTGATCTCGGGCTCGTCCCGGGGCGAACTGCGGCGGAAGTTCATCGGGCGCTCACGGCTCAGGCACGCGGCTTGGCGGCCGCCTCGGCGCGCGCCGCCCTTGCCTGCTCGTGATGCATCCGGATCGCATCGAGCAGACGGACCGACTGCTGTTCCATCTCGATGAGCAGCCCGTCCACCCGCGCTCGGAAGTGGCGGTAGGCGATCATGGCCGGTATCGCGATGATGAGTCCGAACGCGGTGTTGTAGAGCGCCACCGAGATGCCATGGGCGAGCTGCTGCGGGTTGGTGCCAGCCGGCGCCTGGGCGCCGAAGATCTCGATCATGCCGACCACGGTGCCGAACAGGCCCATCAGCGGGGCCATCGAGGCCACCGTGCCCAGCGCCGAGAGGTACTTCTCGAGCTCGTGGGCCACCGCCCGGCCGGTCTCCTCCATCGCCTGCTTGATCACTTCCCGGGGCGCGAATTCATGACGCAGCCCGGCGGCGAAGATCCGGCCGATCGGTGCACTGCCCTCGAGCTTCTGGATCATTTCCGGGGTGATCTGCTGGGCTCGATGCATGGCGAGCACATCCTCCAGCAGGCGCGGCGGCGCGACCCGGGATCGCTTCAGCGACAGCGCGCGCTCGACGATGAGCGCAACCGCCACCACCGATGCCAGGATCAGGAACCACACCGGCCAGCCGGCCGCCTGGATCAGGGAAAACAAGGGAGGGCTCCGCGGTCGAGGACTGAGTTGCCCGGCATTGTCCGGTGTTTCCGATGGCGCGGGCAAGTTGCCCGGCCGGCGGCACTGGCAGCCGTCAGCCGGCGCTATGATCTGTCAACAAAACCTGTGGACAAAGATGTGGATATCCCGGCCCCGCCCGGCCGAAACCCGCGTCATTCGGTGCTCCAGACGGTCTGCCGAAATTTTCCGCATCAATAAAAACATTATAAAACAATGCCTTGCACGAATTTCCATTGCTTCCGGCGGGGTCTGTCGACGGCGTCCTTCGGCGCTGGCCCATGTGGACAGCCGCCGTCTGAAATCCCGCATGGCTGCTGAATCCTCCGGGGAAGGCGCCGGCCGGGGCGGTGCCGTCATCACCGTCAGCCAGCTCAACCGGATGGTCGCCGGCCTGATCGAATCCGGTCTGCCCTCGGTCTGGGTCGGTGGCGAGATCTCCAATCTCACCCGGGCAGCCAGCGGCCACTGGTACTTCACCCTCAAGGACGCCGCTGCCCAGGTGCGCTGCGTGATGTTCCGGCACAAGGCGCAGGCCGTGGGTTTCCAGCCACGCGAGGGCGACCGGGTCGAGGCGCGCGGCCTGGCGGGGCTCTATCAGCCGCGGGGCGACTTCCAGCTCGGGGTCGAGCAGCTGCGCCGAGCCGGTGCCGGCGACCTGCACCAGCAGTTCCTGCGCATCCGTGACCGCCTGCTCGCCGAGGGCCTGCTGGCGCCGGAGCGCAGGCGCGCGCTGCCGGCCCATCCGCGGCGCATCGGCGTGATCACCTCGCCCCAGGCGGCGGCCCTGCGCGATGTGCTCGCGGTGCTGCGCGACCGTGCGCCGCACATCGAGGTCGTCCTGTACCCCGCCCCGGTGCAGGGCGCCGACGCGCCCGGCGCGCTGATCCGGGCGCTGGGCGTCGCCGCGCGCCGCGCCGAGTGCGATCTGCTGCTGCTGGTGCGCGGCGGCGGCTCGATCGAGGATCTCTGGGCCTTCAACGACGAAGCGCTGGCCCGGGCGATCGCCGCCAGCCCCCTGCCGGTGGTGAGCGGCGTCGGCCATGAGACCGACACCACCATTGCCGACTTCGTCGCCGACCTGCGCGCGCCCACGCCGACCGCGGCCGCGGTGTTGGCCACGCCGCGTCGCGACGACCTCCTCGGCGCTCTCGTCCAGACCGCCGGCCGCCTCGGTCGGGCTGCCCAGCGATCGCTCGACACCCGCGAGCAGCGGCTCGACATGGCTGCGGGGCGCCTGCGATCGCCCTCGGCCCAGTGGGCCTTGCGTGTCCAGGCCCTCGAGGGACTCGCCGGGCGGCTGCACCGGGCCGGCCTTCAGCGCTTCGATCGCAGCGAACGCCGGCTCGACCATGCGATGGCTCGTCTGCGGCCGCCCGACTGGGCTTCTGCCCGCCAGCGCCTCGCGTCGGATGTCCAGCGGCTCACTCTGGCGCTTGACCGTGCACTGCTCGGGCGCACCGACCGGCTCCAGGGCATGGCGCAACAGCTCGAACTGGTCAGCCCGCGGGCCGTGCTGGCCCGCGGCTACGCGATCCTGCAGCGGGCCGACGGCTCGGTGGTGCGTCGCGCAGCCGAGGTGCCGGCTGGCGAGCAGCTGCGCGCGGCGCTGGCCGACGGGGCGCTCGATCTGACCGTGCTGTCGTCGAGTCCCCCCGAGCCGCGCGGATTGCGTTGAGAGCCGCTGGCCTTCTGGCCTAGAATCGCGGGCTCGCCCAGCCCCCGCGGCTCATCCAACCTCTTGCCCACAGGACGCCCCATGGAACACACCCTGCCGCCGCTGCCCTATGCCGCCGATGCGCTCGCGCCGCACATCTCCAAGGAAACCTTCGAGTACCACCACGGCAAGCACCATCAGGCCTATGTCACCAACCTGAACAACCTGATCAAGGGCACCGAGTTCGAGTCCCTGGGCCTTGAGGACATCGTCCGCAAGTCGTCCGGTGGCGTGTTCAACAACGCCGCCCAGGTGTGGAACCACACCTTCTTCTGGCACAGCATGAAGCCCGCCGGCGGCGGCGAGCCCACCGGGGCCCTGGCTGACGCCATCAACCGCAAGTGGGGTTCGTTCGCAGCCTTCAAGGAGGCCTTCACCAAGAGCGCGGTGGGCAACTTCGGGTCCGGCTGGACCTGGCTGGTCAAGAAGCCCGACGGCTCAGTCGACATTGCCAACACCTCCAACGCCGGCACCACCCTCACCGGGGCCGACAAGGCGCTGCTCACCATCGATGTCTGGGAGCATGCCTACTATGTCGATTACCGGAATGCCCGGCCGAAGTTCGTCGAGACTTTCCTGAACAGCCTGGCGAACTGGGATTTCGCTGCCCGCAACTTCGCCTGAGCCCTGTTTGCCCGGGCGCTTCGGCGCCCGGCAAGCCCGCTCGCGTCAGTCGGGCTGGAACATGCCCCTGGGGCCGCTCAGGCGGCTCCCCTCCTTCAAGCCTCGCCGGGCAAACCAGCCCTGCTCCATTTCCAGCACATAGCGCACCGGCTTGGCCGAGCAGTGGCTGTCGTCGCTGAAGGGCTGCATGTCGGCGATGTTGACGATGCGCCCGGCGTCATCGATGAACGCTGCCGACAGCGGAATCCGGGTGTTTCGCATCCAGAAGCACTGGCGCGAGCGATCCTCGAACACGAAGATCATGCCGTGATTGGGCGCCAGCGCGTCGCGGTACATGAGACCGCGGGCCCGTGTGGCGAAGTCGGCGGCAACCTCGGCCCTGATCAGATGGATGCCCGCCTGCAGTTCGACGCTGGGAAGCGTCTGGGGACGGGCGTTCGCGGGATCGTTCTGGGCGGTGGCGGGCGTTGCGCCGCACAGCAGCAGGGCCGCGGCAAGCAGCCAGGCAGACGGGTTGATTCTCATGCGCGCGGTCTCCGGGGGCCGGACAACGCCGCGCAACCGGCGGCGGCACCATGAAAAAAGGCAGGGGAGAACCCCTGCCTTTGATCGACCGAAGTGTCGATTACTTCTTGGCTTCGGCTTTCTTCTCGTCTTTCTTGGCGGCGGCGGGAGCCGGCTTCTTCTCGTCTTTCTTGTCCTGGGCGTAGACGGCGCCGGTGGCGAACATGGCGGCGATCAGAGCGGCGATCAGTTTGGTCATGGCATCCTCGGATGGTTTTGATGGATTGAAAGGGACCTTGCGGTCCTCTCCTGTAACGCACTCGGAAGCGGTCCGTTGACACGAGAGCGCGGAGTGTAGCCCGAGCCCGACGCCGAGCGAGTCCGGGGTGGCGGTTTTGCAACAGACCGCGCGTCCGGTCGGGGACGGGGCAATCCGGTTCCTCGGGCGTGGATCCGGCCGCCTGCGGGCGGCGGACTATAATCGGGTCACGCAGCAGAAAACCACCGAGCGTCTCTTCAGGGGTGCCCCAACCATGTACAAGCACATCAAGATTCCGGCCAGCGGCGAGAAGATCAAGGTCAATGCCGACTTCTCGCTCCAGGTTCCCGACAACCCGATCATTCCCTACATCGAAGGTGACGGAACCGGCTTCGACATCACCCCGGTGATGATCAAGGTGGTCGATGCCGCCGTGGCCAAGGCCTATGCCGGCAAGCGTCGCATCCACTGGATGGAGATCTTCGCGGGCGAGAAGTCCACCAAGGTCTATGGTCCCGATGTCTGGCTGCCCGAGGAGACCCTGCACGCGCTGCGCGAGTATGTGGTGTCGATCAAGGGACCGCTCACCACCCCGGTGGGTGGCGGCATCCGCTCGCTGAACGTCGCCCTGCGCCAGGAACTCGATCTGTATGTCTGCCTGCGGCCGATCCAGTACTTCAAGGGCGTCCCCTCGCCCCTGAAGGAGCCCGAGAAGACCAACATGGTCATCTTCCGGGAGAACTCCGAGGACATCTATGCCGGCATCGAGTACGAGGCCGAGTCCGACAAGGCCCGCAAGCTGATCCGGTTCCTGATCGACGAGATGGGCGTCAAGAAGATCCGCTTCCCCGAGACCTCCGGCATCGGCATCAAGCCGGTTTCGCGGGAGGGCACCGAGCGCCTGGTGCGCAAGGCCATCCAGTACGCCATCGACAACGACAAGCCCAGTGTCACCCTGGTGCACAAGGGCAACATCATGAAGTTCACCGAGGGTGGCTTCCGTGACTGGGGCTACGCCCTGGCCCAGCGCGAGTTCGGCGCCCAGCCGATCGACGGCGGCCCCTGGTGTCAGTTCAAGAACCCGCGTACCGGCCGCGAGATCGTGGTCAAGGACAGCATCGCCGACGCCTTCCTGCAGCAGATCCTGCTGCGGCCGGCGGAGTATTCGGTCATCGCCACGCTGAATCTGAACGGCGACTATGTGTCGGATGCGCTTGCCGCGCAGGTCGGGGGCATCGGCATTGCCCCGGGCGCCAACATGAGCGACTCGGTGGCCTGCTTCGAGGCCACGCACGGCACCGCGCCGAAGTACGCCGGCAAGGACTATGTCAATCCGGGTTCCGAGATTCTGTCGGCCGAGATGATGCTGCGCCACATGGGCTGGGTCGAGGCGGCCGACCTCATCATCTCGTCCATGGAGAAGTCGATCGCCAGCAGGAAGGTCACCTATGACTTCGCCCGCCTCATGGAGGGCGCCACGCAGGTGTCCTGCTCCGGCTTCGGTCAGGTGATGATCGACAACATGTGAGGCGCCGGCGCCGTCTGGCGCCGTCCGGCTCAGGACCCCGACCTGGCGCCCCCGGCTCGGGGTTTTTTTTCGGGGGAACCGCCGCGGGCGCTGGCGGCGTCGGCCGCCAGCGTCGCGATGCGCGCGCGCAGGCTGGCCAGTGCCGGGGGCGGCGTACGACGGCGCAGCATCACCAGGGCGAAGCGCGCGGTGGCGGCCAGCGGTGGATCGAGGCGCAGGGGCACCAGGTCGGGTGCGGCCGCCTCGATGGCCAGCACCACGGCGTCGCTGCGTCGGGCCACGTCGATCAGGCTGGGTATTTCCTCGCAGCGCAGGGTCACGCAGGCCGCGGGGTCGGCGGCCGGGCCGTAGCGCTCGACCAGCACCCGCGCCACCTCGTCCGAGAGAGGGGTGGAGGCGATCGGATGGCGCAGGATCTCATCGAACCGCACCCGGCGCCGCGGCGCGAGCGGATGTCCGCGCCGGACCATGAAGGCCCCGGGCAATTCCAGCAGGGTCTCGGCGGCGAGATCGGGCGCCGGGCGCAGCGAGCGGGCATCGACCACCAGCGCGTCGAGTTCGCGCTCGCGCAGCGCCTGCAGCAAGGGCGCGGTGCCGCCGCGGGCGATGCTCAGCTGTAGTCGAGGGCGCTCCCGCGCCATCGCGAGCAGCAGGGGCGTCATCAGCAGCGCGCCCGGCCCCGAGCCCATGCCGACACGCAGCACGCCCCCTTGGGCGTCGCCGGCGAAGCGGGCGCTGTCACGAAGGTCGGTGGCCGCGAGCACCAGATCCTGGGCGCGAGCCAGCGCTTCTCGGCCGAACGGGGTGAGCTCGGTGCGCCGGCCGATCCGGTCGAACAGCGGCTGCCCGAGCTCGGCCTCCAGCGCGCGAATGCTGCGGCTCAGGGCGGGCTGGGTCAGGAAGAGCGCCGTCGCGGAGCGGCTGAAGGAACCGGTCTGGGCGAGCGAGATGAGGTGCCGCAGTTGCACCAGGGTCATGGTCGATGATCCTCCTGGTACATATCAAAACTCATCGATCGGCAAAAAACAATGCATTGGACTTGGCATCGCGGCGGACCTAGATTGGCTTCACCCGCTTACAACCCGCTGCCCCCAGGGAGTTGCCATGGCCCGACGCCTTCTCTCGACCTGCCTCGGCCTGCTGGCCGGTCTCTTCGTCGGCGCCGCGCCGGCACTGTCGCAGACCTATCCCGTCAAGCCCGTGAGCCTGATGGTTCCGTACCCGGCGGGCGGCCCTTCCGACGCGATCGCCCGCATCATCAACGGAGCGCTCGCCCGCGAGCTCGGCCAGCCGGTGCTGGTCGAGAACCTTGGCGGGGTCAGCGGTGCCCTGGCCGCGCAGAAGGTGCTGGCAGCCCCCGCCGATGGGCAACTGCTGTTCCAGGGGTCGCCCAACGAGGTGATCCTCTCGCCCCTGGCCAACGCGGCAGTGCGCCTCAGAACCGAGGATTTCCGCCTGGTGCATCCCGTGGCCGATGCGGTGATGGTGTTCGTCACCCGCAAGGACCTGGGGGTGAACACCGTGGACGAGCTGATCGCGCTCGCCCGCCGCTCCGGCGACAAGCCGCTGCTCTATGGCAGCGTGGGCGTGGGATCGCTCTATCACCTGATCATGGAGAATGTTCAGTCGGTCACCGGCACCCGGTTCTCGCATGTGCCGTACAAGGGCAATGCGCCGCTGCTTCAGGATCTGGCGGGCGGTCAGGTGGATTTTGCGGTGCTGGTCTACAGCGCGGCGATGGGTGCGCTGGCCGATCAGGGCCGGCTCAAGGTGATCGGACAGCTGGGGTTGCAACGCTCCGAGCTGTTGCGGCAGGTGCCCACCGTGGCGGAGGGGCAGATGCTGCCGCAGTTCTCCTACAAGATCTGGAGCGGGGTGATGGTGCCTCGCCAGACCCCCGAGCCGGTGGTGGCCCGCCTCCACGAGGCGATCGGCAAAGCCCTCCAGAACCCCACGGTGCGCACCCAGCTCGCCGCACAGACCCAGGTTGCCGCCGCGCCGATGTCGCTGGCCGAGTCGGCCCGCTTCTTCGAGACCGAGACCGCCCGCTACCGCGGCATCGCCCGCCAGATCAATCTGCAGCCTCAGTAGCGGTCGGCAGGCCTTCCTCGCCGTCTGCCGTGAGGGTCACCCGGGCGATGGGGCCGTTCGCCGCCAGCGTCACCACAGCAACAACGCCAACCGCAGAGGTCGCCACGGCAGCTTGACAGTCACCCGCAGGAGAGCGTCCCGGCCCAGGCCGGGACCACCGAAGGCGCAAACTCCCATGAACGCTCAGGTTCCGTACTGCACCATACCAACGCCGTCTGGAGAGCCGTCACCCCGGTGACGCACCGAAGGAGCAAGGCACGGACCCAAGTCCGCGCCGAATCTCTCAGGTACCAAGGACAGGGGGAGCGGCACACGGGTCACCCGCAAGGTGGCCCGTCAGTCTCGTCAGGAGTCTCCCCATGAAAGTCATCGTCCTCGGCGCCGGCCTGCTCGGCGTCACCTCCGCCTACTTCCTGCGGCAGCTCGGCCACGAGGTCACAGTTGTCGACCGCCAGGCTTCGCCCGCGGCCGAAACCAGCTTCGCCAACGGCGGGCAGATCTCGGTCAGCCACGCCGAGCCCTGGGCCAACCCCAGCGCGCCACTGAAGGTGCTGCGCTGGCTGGGCCGGGAGGATGCGCCGCTGCTGTTCCGCATCCGCTCCGACATGCGCCAGTGGCTCTGGGGGCTTCGCTTCCTGCGCGAATGCTCGCCTGCGCGCACCCGCCACAACATCGCCCAGATCGTGCGTCTGGGCACCTACAGCCGCGCGGTCCTGCAGCAGTTGCGGCGTGACATCGGCATCGCCTACGACGAGCGCACCCAGGGCATCCTGCACTTCTACACCAGCCGCAAGGAGTTCGACGGCGCAGAGGGGCCCGCGGCGCAGATGCGCGAGCTCGGCTGCGACCGGCGCGTGATCTCGGCCGACGAGGCGGTGCGCATCGAGCCCGCGCTGCGCCACATCCGCTCGCAGCTTGCCGGCGCCACCTACACCGCCGAAGACGAGTCGGGCGATGCCAACCGCTTCGCGCGGGAACTGGTGCGCCACTGTGAGGCCGACGGCGTGCGCTTCCTGATGAGCCACACCATCACCGCGCTGCGCGAGGCGGGTGGATCGATCGATCACATCGAAGCCACCGACAGCGAAGGCCGCTTCCAGCGCCTGCGCGCCGATGCCTATGTGCTGGCGATGGGCAGCCTGTCGCCGCTCTATGCCCGACCCCTGGGAATCTCGCTGCCGATCTACCCGGCCAAGGGTTACTCGGTGACGCTGCCGGTGAAGGATGCGTCGATGGCGCACCAGGTGTCGCTGACCGATGACGAATACAAGCTGGTGTTCTCGCGGCTCGGCGACCGGCTGCGTATCGCCGGCACGGCCGAACTCAACGGCTATGACCGCGACCTCAATCGCGTGCGTTGCGAGGCGATCGTGCGCCGGGTGGAGCAGCTCTTTCCGGGCGCAGGCGACACCTCCCGCGCGCAGTTCTGGACCGGCCTGCGCCCGGCCACGCCGAGCAACGTGCCGATCATCGGGCGCGCCCGGCTGCCCAACCTGTTCCTGAACACCGGCCACGGCACGCTCGGCTGGACCCATGCGTGTGGCTCCGGCCGCAGCATCGCCCGCATCGTCAGTGGCCTGAAGCCCGAAGTGGACTTCGCATTCGCCGGCGCCTGATCGCGCCCGGTCTAAAAACACCCCCGCGTCCTGTCAGAGGGGGGGGCAGGTGGTCAGGCGCAGCCTGACCACCGTCATCAGGAAGCCTGGATGTTCGAGGCCTGCTTGCCCTTCGGGCCGCTGACCACCTCGAACTGCACCTTCTGTCCTTCCTTGAGGCTCTTGAATCCGTTCATCTGGATCGCGCTGAAGTGCGCGAAGAGATCCTCACCGCCATCATCGGGGGTGATGAAACCATACCCCTTGGCGTCATTGAACCACTTAACCGTACCGGTAGCCATATCAAGCCATCCCACGAAAATCATCCAATGACCCGCGCACTTGCAGGACGCTCGGGCCGCCCTCACATCTGCTCACATCAGAATTCGCCAGCTTGACAGCTTGAAGATACCGGCCCGGTGCCGGCAAGGCGGCCCGACACCCAAGCAAAGCTAAACCTCAGTGACCGCAGGGATTCTTTTGCAAAGCTCAGGCAAAGTCAAGGCGCGAACCGGTGTCGCGGGTGGCGCCGAAGTCACGGTGGGTGATGGTTGCGGCGTGCAAAACCCTTCGGCTCCAGCCACCCGCTTCCGATCAACCGATGGCCGGCGGCCTCACGCGCTTCGTCAGGTTCGCCTTGCGGTACTCTGCTGACTGGTTAGAATCGATTCATGGCGACAAGGCACGATCCCTCCACCGTGGCGGAACGGCAGGAGTCCAGGCTCAAGCCGCCGCCGATGTATCAGGTTCTCATCCTCAATGACGACTACACTCCCATGGAGTTCGTCGTCAGCGTGTTGCAGCGGTTTTTCGGCATGGGCCGTGAAAAGGCCACCCAGGTGATGCTGAAGGTGCATCGCGAGGGGCGCGGGGTGTGTGGCGTCTTCCCACGGGACGTCGCCGCCACGAAGGTCGAACTTGTGAGCAGTTACTCACGCCAGCACCAGCACCCGCTGCAGTGCGTGATGGAGGAAGCATGATCGCCCAGGAACTGGAAGTCAGTCTGCACATGGCCTTCGTGGAAGCGAGGCAGCAGCGCCATGAGTTCATCACCGTCGAGCACCTGCTCCTCGCCCTGCTCGACAATCCGTCGGCGGCCGAGGTGCTGCGCGCCTGTGCGGCCAACATCGACGACCTGCGCAAGAGCCTGACCTCCTTCATCAAGGAGAACACGCCGGTCGTGCCGGGCACCGAGGAGATCGACACGCAGCCCACCCTGGGCTTCCAGCGGGTCATCCAGCGGGCCATCATGCATGTGCAGTCCACCTCCAACGGCAAGAAGGAGGTCACCGGCGCCAATGTGCTGGTCGCCATCTTCGGCGAGAAGGACTCGCACGCGGTCTACTACCTGCACCAGCAGGGCATCACGCGTCTCGATGTCGTCAACTACATCTCGCACGGCATCACCAAGAATCCGCAGCCCAAGGAGCCGCCCAAGGAAGAGGCGCCCGAGGCCGAGCAGGAGGCCGGTGCTGCCGGGCAGCAGGGCGCGCTCGAGCAGTTCACCCAGAACCTCAATGCCATGGCCCGCGAGGGCCGCATCGATCCGCTGATCGGTCGCGAGCACGAGGTGGAGCGCGTCATCCAGGTGCTCTGCCGCCGCCGCAAGAACAACCCGCTGCTGGTGGGTGAGGCCGGGGTCGGCAAGACCGCCATCGCCGAGGGCCTGGCCTGGCGTATCACCCAGGGCGACGTGCCCGAGGTGCTGGCCGATGCCACCGTCTATTCGCTCGACATGGGCTCGCTGCTGGCCGGCACCAAGTACCGCGGCGACTTCGAGCAGCGGCTCAAGACCGTGCTCAAGCAGCTCAAGAGCGCCCAGCACGCGATCCTGTTCATCGACGAGATCCACACCCTGATCGGCGCGGGCTCGGCCTCCGGCGGCACGCTCGATGCCTCCAACCTGCTCAAGCCGGCGCTGTCGTCGGGGCAGCTGAAGTGCATCGGCGCCACCACCTACAACGAGTACCGCGGCATCTTCGAAAAAGACCACGCGCTGTCGCGCCGCTTTCAGAAGATCGATGTCAACGAGCCCTCGGTGGAGCAGACCGTGCAGATCCTGCGCGGCCTGAAGACCCGCTTCGAGGAGCACCACGGCGTCAAGTACTCCTCCTCCGCGCTGTCGGCGGCGGCCGAGCTGGCCGCCAAGTTCATCAATGACCGCCATCTGCCCGACAAGGCGATCGATGTCATCGACGAAGCCGGCGCCGCCCAGCGCATCCTGCCCAAGAGCCGGCAGAAGAAGGTCATCGGCAAGAACGAGATCGAGGACATCGTCGCCAAGATCGCCCGCATCCCGCCGGCCTCGGTCTCGTCCGACGATCGCAGCAAGCTGCAGCATCTCGATCGCGACCTGAAGAACGTGGTGTTCGGCCAGGAGAAGGCCATCGAGGCCCTGGCCGCGGCCATCAAGATGTCGCGCTCGGGTCTGGGCAAGCCCGACAAGCCGATCGGCGCCTTCCTGTTCTCCGGCCCCACCGGGGTGGGCAAGACCGAGGTCGCCAAGCAGCTGGCCTTCATCATGGGCATCGAGCTCATCCGTTTCGACATGTCCGAGTACATGGAGCGGCATGCGGTCAGCCGGCTGATCGGCGCGCCCCCGGGCTATGTCGGCTTCGATCAGGGCGGTCTGCTCACCGAGGCCATCACCAAGAAGCCGCACGCGGTGCTGCTGCTCGACGAGATCGAGAAGGCGCATCCGGACATCTTCAACATCCTGCTGCAGGTGATGGACCACGGCACCCTCACCGACAACAACGGGCGCAAGGCCGACTTCCGCAATGTGATCATCATCATGACCACCAACGCGGGCGCAGCCGATCTGCAGAAGCGCTCCATCGGCTTCTCGGACACCCGTCAGGCGGGCGACGAGATGGTCGAGATCAAGCGTCTGTTCACGCCCGAGTTCCGCAACCGCCTGGACTCGATCATCAGCTTCCGCGCGCTCGATGAAGAGATCATCATGCGCGTGGTCGACAAGTTCCTCATCCAGCTCGAAGAGCAGCTGCACGAGAAGAAGGTCGAGGCGATCTTCTCGGATCGTCTGCGCAAGATGCTGGCCGCCAAGGGCTTCGATCCGCTCATGGGTGCGCGGCCCATGCAGCGCCTGATCCAGGACACCATCCGCAAGGCGCTGGCCGACGAGCTGCTGTTCGGTCGGCTGGTGGGTAGCGGCAAGGTGGTGGTCGATCTCGACGAGCAGGAGAACGTCACCCTGTCGTTTGCCGATGGTGCGGTCATCCCCACCGTGACCGGTGGCGATGGCGAGGAGCAGGCCGAGGTGGTGCAGGCCTGACACCGGCGCTTGACCGCCCCCACAACGCGGGCCTCGGGGCCCGCGTTGCACTTCTGGCGTATCTTTCCGGCTGGAGTCCTGCCCGCGATGCGCTGCTGCGCCGCGGCGCCGGCGCCCAGATCGATCCGCAACCGCAACGGAGACCACACCATGACCCACCGACTGGCCGCGCTGGCGGCCATTGCCTCGCTGAGCCTGGCCTGGGCGGCGCCTGCGCAGGCACAGGACGCCCGCTACCTGGCCGCTAACTGCGCGAATTGCCACGGCACCGAGGGCCGCGCGTCGGCCGGCGGTGGCATGCCCGGCCTGGCAGGCCTGTCGCGCGGCTATTTCATCGAGCAGATGAATGCCTTCCGCAGCGGCACGCGGCAGGCCACGATCATGCACCAGCTGGCCAAAGGTTATACCGACGAGCAGATCGCCCGGATGGCCGATTACTTTTCCCAGATCAAGCCCGTCCGCTAGGAGCCCGCCATGAGCCCGCATGACCGCAATCGTCGCCGCGCCCTCCAGGCGCTGGGTTCCGTCGGCGCTCTCGGCGCTTTGAGCGCCTGCGCCATCACGCCGCCTGCGCCGCCACCGCCCGCCCGGCTGGGCAAGGTGATGGTGATCGGCGCCGGTTTCGGCGGCGCCACGGCCGCCCGCTACCTCAAGCTCTGGGGCGGCCCGGGCCTGGAGGTGATGCTGATCGACCGCAACCCGCAGTTCGTCTCCTGCCCGCTCTCCAACCTGGTGATCGGCGGCTCGCGCAAGATCGAGGATCTCACCGTCAGCTACCAGGGCCTGCGCGAGCAGGGCGTGGTGGTGATCAGCGATGAGGTCTCCGCGATCGATGCCGCGCGCAAGCGCGTGGTGCTCGGCAAGATCGCCGATCAGAGCTACGACCGTCTCGTGGTGGCACCCGGCATCGACTTCAACTTCGGTGCCATCCAGGGGCTGGACGCCGAGGCGCAGAAGACCGTGCTGCACGCCTGGAGGGCCGGCCCCCAGACGGTGGAACTGCGTCGCCAGCTCGAGGCCATGCCTGATGGCGGGGTCTTCGTGATGAGCATTCCGCTGGCGCCCTACCGCTGCCCGCCCGGTCCCTACGAGCGGGCCTGCCAGGTGGCCAGCTACTTCAAGGCGAGCAAGCCGCGCTCGAAGGTCATCATCCTCGACGCCAATCCCGAAATCATCTCCAAGAAGGGCCTGTTCACGAAGGCCTTCACCGAGACCTATGCCGGCATCGTCGAGTACCGGCCCAACAGCAATGTCACCGAGATCGATGCGCGCGGGCGCACGGCGATCACCGAGATCGGCGACCGCGTGCGGGCCGATGTGCTCAATGTGATCCCGCCGCAGGCGGCCGGCGAGATCGCGCGCAAGGCCGGCCTGATCAACGCCAATAACCGCTGGTGCCAGGTCGACTGGGTGAGCATGGAGTCCACGGCGGCGCCGGGGGTGCATGTGCTCGGGGATGCCACGCTGTCGGCGCCGGCCATGCCCAAGTCGGGCCACATGGCCAACCAGCACGGCAAGGCGGCCGCCGCGGCGATCGTCGAGTCGTTGAGCGGGCGCACGCCGCAGCCGCAGATGATGGCCAACACCTGCTACAGCTTCATCGACGACCGCAATGTGGTGCATGTCGCCTCGGTGCACCGCTACTCGGCCGAGAAGAAGACCATGGAGGCGGTGGCCGGCGCTGGCGGGCTCTCGTCTGCGCCCAATGTGCTCGAGGGGGTCTACGCCAATGCCTGGGCCCAGACCATCTGGAAGGACATGTTCGCCGGATGATTGCCGAGCCGCGGCGCCTGCTGGGAGCCATGGCCGCGCTGGCCGCGGCCGCCCTGCTGCTGGCGCTGCTTCTTCAGCATGGCTGGGACATGCGGCCCTGCGCGTGGTGCGTGCTGCAGCGTCTGGTGTGCCTGGCGATCATCCTGGTGGCGGGGGCGGGTTCGCTTGCCCGGGTGCGCGCTGCCTGGCTCGGGGCCGGGCTGATCGGGGTGGCGCTCTCGGCCGCCGGGCTGGCCGCGGCGCTGCATCAGCACTTCGTGGCCGCGCGCAGCGACGCCTGCGGCGTGAGCTTTGCGGAGAAGATCATCATGGCCGCTGGCCTGCACGAGATCGCACCCTGGCTCTTCATGCCGGATGCCCCCTGCCAGGAGGCCAATCTGCCCTGGCTGGGCGTGCCTTTCGCGCTCTGGGGGGCGGCGCTGTTCACGCTCTGCGGTGCGGCGGCGGTGGGGGTGACCGTGACTGCGTGGCGCGGCCGGCGGGCGGCTGGGGGCGGGCGGGTCTGAGCGCGGACCTCGGGTCTACGCCGCCCTTCCCAGGGGCGAACCGGCGGTGGCGGCGGGCTTGCCCGAGGCGGATCAGCCCGCGGTGTCGAGCAGGTCGTCGAGCGCCGCTTCCCAGTGCGGCAGGGCGATGCCGGTGGCCTGCGTCAGCTTCCGATTGGACAGCACCGAATTCGCGGGACGGCGGGCGGGCGTGGGGTAGTCGGCCGTGCCGATCGGCGTGACCTGCGGCGCTGCGCAGGGCGGCATGCCCAGCGCGGCGCGCACCCGCGGCAGACGGTCCATGATGGCCCGGGCAAAGCCGCACCACGACACCCTTCCGGCGCAGCTCAGGTGGTACACCCCCGAGGCAGGGCCGCCGCCGGCAAGCAGCGGCGTGACCAGTCCACGGGTGGCGCGGGCGATCGCCAGGCTGGTGGTGGGCGCACCGAACTGGTCGTCGACCACCCGCAACTCGGCGCGCTCGCCGGCCAGCCGCGCCATGGTGGCGAGGAAGTTGCGCCCGCCCAGGCTGTAGACCCAGCTGGTGCGCAGCACGAGGTGTCTTGCGCCGCTGGCGGCCACGGCGAGCTCGCCGTCGTGCTTGGTTCGGCCGTAGACGCTGAGCGGTTGGCAGGGGTCGTCCTCCTGCCAGGGTGCCTGCCCGCTGCCATCGAAGACATAGTCGGTGGAGAAGTGCACGAGCGGGCAGTCCAGCTCGTGCGCCACTTCGGCCAGCGCGCCAGGGGCGACGGCGTTGACCGCCTGCGCCAGCAGCGGTTCCTGCTCGGCGCGGTCCACTGCGGTGTAGGCCGCGGGATTGATGATCAGCTGCGGGGCCAGCGCGCGCACCCGCGCGCGGATCTGCTCGGGTGGCGCGCTCAGGTCGAGCACCGAGCGGTCGGCGGCGATGAGCTCGCCCAGTCCTGCGAGCTCATCGCGCAGGGCGTGGCCGACCTGGCCGGCGGTGCCGGTGATCAGGATGCGCATGATCAGGGATAGAGCGGCGCGTCGGCCAGCGCCAGGCCGACCTGGTCTTTCGCCGAGAGCACCGGTTGCTGCCCCGGCGCGAGCGGCCAGCGCACGCCCACCGCCGGATCCGACCAGAGCACGCAGCGTTCGTGCTGCGGGGCGTAGTAGTCGGTGGTCTTGTAGAGGAAATCGGTGCGCTCGGAGAGCACGAAGTAGCCGTGGCCGAAGCCCGGCGGCACCCAGAGCATGCGCTTGTTCTCGGCCGAGAGGATGAAGCCCTCCCAGTGCCCGAAGGTGGGCGAGCTGCGGCGCAGGTCGACCACCGCATCGAAGACCTCGCCGGTGACGGCGCGCACCAGCTTGCCCTGCGGCTGCTCGATCTGGTAGTGCAGCCCGCGCAGCACACCGCGCGCGGAGTGCGAGTGGTTGTCCTGCACGAAGTCGGCGGTCACGCCGGTGGCCTGGGCGAAGGCGCGGGCGTTGAAGCTTTCGAAGAAGAAGCCGCGGTCATCGCCAAACACCCGGGGCTCGATCAGGAGCACGCCGGGCAGGCGGGTGGGCAGGATGTTCATGAGGGCAGCCCCGGGCTCAGAAGATGCGTTCGCGCAGCAGGCCGAGCAGGTACTGCCCGTAGCCGCTCTTGGCCAGCGGTGCGGCGAGCTGCTCGAGCGCCGCGGCGTCGATCAGGCCCATCCGGTAGGCGATCTCTTCGGGGCAGGCGATCTTCAGGCCCTGTCGCTTCTCCAGGGTCTGCACGAACAGCGAGGCCTCGATCAGCGACTCGTGGGTGCCTGTGTCGAGCCAGGCGTGACCGCGGCCCATCACCTTCACCTCGAGCTGGCCGCGCTCGAGGTAGACCCGGTTGAGATCGGTGATCTCGAGTTCGCCGCGCGCCGAGGGCTTGAGGCTGCGCGCCACCTCGACCACCTGCGGGTCGTAGAAGTACAGGCCGGTGACCGCGTAGCGCGACTTCGGCCGCGCCGGCTTCTCCTCGAGGCTGACGGCGCGGCCGGCGGCATCGAACTCCACCACGCCGTAGCGCTCCGGATCCTGCACCGCGTAGGCGAACACCGTGGCGCCCTGGCGGCGCTGCGCGGCCTCGGTGAGGTCGGTGGCCATGTCGTGGCCGTAGAAGATGTTGTCACCGAGGATGAGCGCGCAGGGCGAGCCATCGATGAAGCGTTCGCCGATCAGGAAGGCCTGCGCCAGCCCGTCGGGCGAGGGCTGCACCGCGTAGCTCAGGCTCAGGCCCCAGCGCGAGCCGTCGCCGAGCAGCTGCTCGAAGCGCGGCGTGTCCTGCGGGGTGGAGATGATCAGGATCTCGCGGATGCCGGCGAGCATCAGCGTGGACAGCGGGTAGTAGACCATCGGCTTGTCGTACACCGGCAGCAGCTGCTTGGACACCACCTGGGTGACCGGGTGCAGCCGGGTGCCGGAGCCGCCGGCGAGGATGATGCCTTTCATGCGAAGCCTTTCAGGCGCTCAGCGCGCGCCGTAGTTGCGGCTGATCCACTCGGTGTAGCGGCCGGAGGTGATGCGCTCGACCCAGCCCGGGTTGTCCAGGTACCAGGCCACGGTGCGGCGAAGCCCCGAGGCGAAGGTCTCGGCGGGCTGCCAGCCGAGTTCGCCGGCGATCTTGCGGGCGTCGATCGCGTAGCGGCGGTCGTGGCCGGGCCGGTCGCGCACATGGGTGATGAGGCGGGTGCGCGGGCCGGCCGGGTCGGGGCGCAGCTCGTCGAGCAGGCGGCAGAGCTCGCGCACCACGGCGATGTTGGTCATCTCCTGGTTGCCGCCGATGTTGTAGGTCTCGCCCGGGCGGCCGGCCTGCAGCACCCGGCGGATGGCAGCGCAGTGATCGCCGACATAGAGCCAGTCGCGCACATTCAGGCCGTCGCCGTAGACCGGCAGCGGCTTGCCCGCCAGCGCATTGCCGATCATCAGGGGGATGAGTTTTTCGGGGAACTGCAGCGGCCCGTAGTTGTTCGAGCAGTTGGTGGTGAGCGTGGGCAGACCGTAGGTGTGGTGCCAGGCCCGCACCAGGTGGTCGGAGGCGGCCTTGGAGGCGGAGTAGGGGCTGTTGGGCTGGTAGGGCGTGGTCTCGGCGAAGGCCGGATCGCCGGGGCCGAGCGACCCGTAGACCTCGTCGGTGGACACATGCAGGAAGCGGAAGGCCGCCTTCTCGGCCTCGGGCAGCGCGCCCCAGTGCTCGCGGGCCGCCTCGAGCAGCGAGAAGCTGCCCTCGATGTTGGTGCGAATGAAGGCGGCCGGGCCATGGATGGAGCGGTCGACATGGCTCTCGGCGGCGAAGTGCACGATCGCCCGCGGCCGGTGCTCGCGCAGCAGCCCCAGTACCGTGTCGCGCTCGCAGATGTCGAGCCGCACGAAGCGGTGGCCGGGGTGGTTCTCGATGGACGCGAGGTTCTCGAGGTTGCCCGCGTAGGTGAGCAGGTCGAGGTTGAGCACCGGCTCGTCGCCGTGGGCCAGCCAGTCGAGCACGAAGTTGGCGCCGATGAAGCCGGCGCCGCCAGTGACCAGGATCATGGCGAATTCCAGATCGGGTAAACCGCTTATTATCGCCGATCCGGGCCAATGGCATGTTGCCCGCGCTCTTCAGGATCCCCGGCCGATGACCGCACTCGAACAGCTCAGGCAGCACACCACCGTGGTGGCCGACACCGGCGACTTCCTCGCCATGCGGGCCTTCGCGCCGCGCGATGCCACGACCAATCCCTCGCTCATCCTCAAGGCGGTGGCGCGCGAGGAGTACCGCGGCCTGCTTGCCGAGGTGGTGGCCGCGCACCGCGGCGAACCCGCCGAGATGCTCGCCGACCGCCTGATCGTGCGCTTCGGCGGCGAGATCCTGAAGATCATCCCGGGCCGGGTCTCCACCGAGGTGGATGCGCGCCTGTCCTTCGACACCGAGGGCACGGTGGCGCGCGCTCGCCGCCTGATCGAGCTCTATCGCGACGCCGGCGTGGACCGCCGCCGCGTGCTGATCAAGGTGGCCGCCACCTGGGAAGGCATTCGCGCGGCCGAACGCCTCGAAAACGACGGCATCACCTGCAACCTGACCCTGCTGTTCTCGTTCGCGCAGGCGGTGGCCTGCGCCGATGCCGGCGTCACCCTGGTGTCGCCCTTCGTGGGCCGCATCTACGACTGGTACCGCCAGCGCGAGCGGGTGGACTACCTGCCCGAGAACGATCCCGGCGTGCTGTCGGTGCGCCGTATCTACCAGTACTTCAAGAAGTTCGGCTATCCCACCGAGGTGATGGGTGCGAGCTTTCGCAACATCGGTCAGGTGATCGCGCTGGCCGGCTGCGACCTGCTCACGATCAGCCCCGAACTGCTCGGCGAATTGCAGGCCTCGAGCGCGCCGGTGCGTCGCCGGCTCGACCCGGCCCAGGCGCAGGCCATGGCGATCGAGCGCGTGCGCTTCGACGAGAAGCACTTCCGCTTCGAGCTCAATGAAGATCCGATGGCGAGCGACAAGCTCGCCGAGGGCATCCGCCTGTTCGTGGCCGACGCGCGCAAGCTCGATGCGCTGATCGCCTCGGCCTGACCGGCGCGCCCGGCGCTCAGCGCCCGGTGCTGCCGAAACCGCCCTCGCCGCGCTCGCTGGCGTCGAAGGCATCGACCACCCGGAAGGCGGCCTGCACCACCGGCACCACCACGAGCTGGGCGATGCGCTCGAAGGGCTCGATGCGGAAGGTCTCGTGGCCGCGGTTCCAGCACGAGACCATCAGATGGCCCTGGTAGTCGGAATCGATCAGTCCGACCAGATTGCCGAGCACGATGCCGTGGCGGTGGCCCAGGCCCGATCGCGGCAGGATGACCGCGGCGTAGCCGGGATGCGCCAGGTGGATGGCCAGCCCGGTGGGGATGAGCTCGGTCTGGCCCGGTGCCAGCGACAGGGGCGCATCGAGGCAGGCGCGCAGATCGAGGCCGGCGCTGCCGGGCGTGGCATAGGCCGGCAGCCGCTCGGCCATGCGGGGATCGAGGATGCGCAGGTCGACGCGCAGCGGGCTCATTGGGCGGACTCCGATGCGCAGGGACTCATGGCGTTGGCGCCTGACCGCGCGCTGCCGCGCCGGTGGCTGCGAGCCGCTGCGCGATCTCGGCCACCAGCTGCGCGGCCAGCGCCTGTTTGCTCGCGCGCGGCAGGCGCTGCATGCCCTCGGCGTCGATCAGCAGCAGCTCGTTGTCATCCTGGCCGAAGGTCTCGTGGCCGATGTTGGCCACCAGGAGGGGCACGCCCTTGCGGGCGCGCTTGTCCTGGCCGTTGCGCTCGAGGTCTTCGCTCTCGGCGGCGAAACCCACGCAGTAGGGGGCAGCGGGCCGCGCCGCGACCTCGGCCAGGATGTCGGGGTTCTGCGCGAACTCGAGCACCGGCGGCGCCCCGTCGGGCGTCTTCTTGAGCTTGCTGCTGCTGGCGTTGGCCACCCGCCAGTCGGCCACGGCGGCCACCGCCACGAAGAGGCCAGGCCGCGCGCCGGGTGCGTCGAGCTGGTCGAGCACCGCCTGATGCATCTGCCGCGCGGTGCGCACATCCACCCGATGCACGCCGCGGGGCGTGGGCAGCGCGGTGGGGCCGGCCACCAGGGTGACCTGCGCGCCCGCCTGCCGGCAGGCGCGCGCGATGGCGAAGCCCATCTTGCCGGAGGACAGGTTGGTGATGCCGCGCACCGGGTCGATCGGCTCGAAGGTGGGTCCGGCGGTGATCAGCGCCGACACGCCGGCGAGCCGTTGCGGCACGAAGTGCGCCACGATGTCCTCGGCGATGTCTTCCGGCTCGAGCATGCGGCCCTCGCCGGTCTCGCCGCAGGCCTGCTCGCCGCTGGCCGGGCCCAGCACGCGCACCCCGTCTTCGCGCAGCTGCGCGATGTTGCGGCGGGTGGGCGCCTGGGCCCACATCTCGCGGTTCATGGCCGGCGCCACCAGCAGCGGCCGGCTGCGGGCGAGGCACAGCGTGGAGAGCAGGTCATCGGCCAGGCCATGGGCGAGCTTGGCGAGGAAGTCGGCCGAAGCCGGTGCGATGAGGATGGCATCGGCCCGGCGCGACAGCTCGATGTGGGCCATCGAGTTGGCGATGCGCGGATCCCACTGGTCGGTGAACACCGGCTGCCCGGTGAGCGCCTGGAAGGTGGCGGTCCCGATGAAGCGGGTGGCGGCCTCGGTCATGACCACCTGCACCGTGGCGCCGCGGCGCTGCAGCTCGCGGGCGAGCTCGGCGGCCTTGTAGGCGGCCACGCCGCCGGTGATGCCCAGCAGCAGATGTCGGTTGCGCAGTTCCATGGGGCCCCCGGATGGTGGCGTGTTCAGCGGCCGCGGCGTACCCGCCGCAGCTCGTCGAGGATGAGCAGGGCCGCGCCCGCCGTGATGGCGGCGTCGGCGATGTTGAAGGCCGGCCAGTGCCAGCTGCCACGGTACACCAGCAGGAAGTCGACCACCTGACCCAGCCAGATCCGATCGATGACGTTGCCGATCGCGCCGCCAAGAATCAGCGCGAGCCCGAACGCGAACAGGCGCTGGTTGCCATGGCGCCAGAGCATCCAGGCGATGACCACCGCGGCGACCACGCCCACGCCGGTGAGGAACCAGCGCTGCCAGCCGCCGGCCGAGGCGAGGAAGCTGAAGGCCGCGCCGGGGTTGTAGAGCAGGGTGAGGTCGAACCAGCCCGGCACCACCGGCAGCCGCTCGCCGGGCGCGAAGGCGCGCAGTACCAGCAGCTTGCCGAGCTGATCGAGCACCGTCACCGCCAGCGCGAGCAGCAGCCAGCCGCCCAGGGGCTGGCGGCCGCGGGTGCTGGCGCTGGTGCCCTCGCGACGGCGGGTGCGGCGGGCCATCGCGCGCTCGTCAGGCGACGCGGCGGGCTTCGCCGCTGCCGAACAGGTTGCTGGTGCAGCGCCCGCACAGCGTGGGATGCGCCGGGTCGTGGCCGACATCGGCACGCAGATGCCAGCAGCGCTCGCATTTGGCATGCGCACTGGCGGCCACGCCCACCGAGGCCGGTGCGTCGGGGGCGGCATCGGCCAGGGTGGCCTGCGAGGTGATCAGCACGAAACGCAGGTCATCGCCCAGGGTGGCGAGCAGGTCGCGGTCCTCGGGCGGCAGGTGCAGCGTGACCTCGGCCTGCAGCGAGGAGCCGATCAGGCCGGCGGCGCGCTGCGCCTCGAGTTCCTTGAGCACCAGCGCCCGCAGCTCGCGGATGCGCGCCCACTTGGCCAGCAGCTGCGCACCATCGGCCGGTGCCGGGAAGGCGTGCCAGGTCTGGGTGAAGATGGTCTCGCCCTGCTCGCGGTGCAGGCGCGGCGCGAGCATCGGCCAGGCTTCCTCGGCGGTGAACGAGAGGATGGGGGCCATCAGCCGCAGCAGGCCATGCGCGATGTGATGCAGCGCGGTCTGCGCCGAGCGTCGGGCGTGGCTGTCGGCGCGGGTGGTGTAGAGGCGGTCCTTCAGCACATCGAGGTAGAAGGCGCCGAGGTCTTCGGAGCAGAAGGTCTGCAGGCGCGACACCACCGGGTGGAACTCGAAGCGGGCGAGGTCGGCCTCGATGCCGGCCTGCCACTGGGCGGCGAGCGAGAGTGCGTAGCGGTCGATCTCGAGCAGCTCGTCGACCGGCAGCGCCTGGGTGTCAGCGTCGAAGTCCGACAGGTTGGCGAGCAGGAAGCGCAGGGTGTTGCGGATGCGCCGGTAGGCCTCGACCACGCGCTTGAGGATCTCGTCGGAGAGCGAGAGCTCGCCCGAGTAGTCGGTGGACGCGACCCACAGCCGCAGGATCTCGGCGCCGAGCGTGTCGGACACCTTCTGCGGCGCGATCACGTTGCCCAGCGACTTGCTCATCTTGCGGCCCTCGCCGTCGACCACGAAGCCGTGGGTGAGCAGCGCGCGGTAGGGCGCCCGGCCATCGGTCATCGATGCGGTGAGCAGCGACGAGTGGAACCAGCCGCGGTGCTGGTCGCTGCCCTCGAGGTACATGTCGGCCGGGAAGTGCGACTGCTCGCGGTGCGAGCCGCGCAGCACCGTGGCATGGGTGGCGCCGGAATCGAACCAGACATCGAGGGTGTCTCGGTTCTTCTCGTAGAGCGCGGCTTCCTCGCCGAGCAGCTCGGCCGGGTCGAGCCGCTGCCAGGCCTCGATGCCGCCGGCCTCGATGCGGCTGGCCACCGCCTCGATCAGCTCGGCGGTGCGCGGATGCAGCGCGCCGGTCTCGCGGTGCACGAAGAAGGCCATCGGCACGCCCCACTGCCGCTGGCGCGAGAGCGTCCAGTCGGGACGGTTGGCGATCATGCCGTGCAGCCGTGCCTTGCCCCAGGCGGGATAGAACTCGGTGGCCTCCACCGCCCGCAGCGCGGTCTCGCGCAGCGTGGGCCCGCCCTCGCGCGGGGTGAGGTCCATGCCGGCGAACCACTGGCTGGAGGCGCGATAGATGATCGGCGTCTTGTGCCGCCAGCAGTGCATGTAGCTGTGGGTGTACTTCGTGGCCGAGAACAGTCGGCCCAGCCCGCGCAGGTGCTCGACGATGCGCGGATTGGCCTTCCAGATGGACTCGCCGCCAAACAGCGGCAGCGAGGCGGCGTAGCTGCCGTCGCCGAGCACCGGCTGCAGCACCTCGGCGTCGGTCATGCCGTAGCGCTTGCAGGAGATGAAGTCGTCCACGCCGTAGGCGGGCGAGGAATGGACCAGGCCGGTGCCGGTGTCGGTGGTGACGTACTCACCGAGGTACACCGGCGAGGCGCGGTCGTGGAAGGGGTGGCTGAAGCTCACCCGCTCGAGGGCGCGCCCCGGGCAGCGGGCGATCGTTTCGCCCTGCAGGCCCCAGGCGGCCAGGCAGGCCTGCACCCGCTCGGCGGCCAGCACCAGCAGGGTGTCTTCACCCTGCCATGCCGTGCGCACCAGCGCGTACTCGACCTCGGGGTGCAGGTTGAGCGCCTGGTTGGCGGGCAGGGTCCAGGGCGTGGTGGTCCAGATCACCGCGAAGCCGCGCGGCACCGGCAGCGCCGCCAGACCGAAGGCGGTGGCAAGGGCGTCGGCCTGGTCGGCGCGGAACGCGAAGCCCACATCGACCGCGATGTCGGTCTTGTCGGCGTACTCGACCTCGGCCTCGGCCAGCGCCGAGCCGCAGTCGAAGCACCAGTTCACCGGCTTGAGGCCGCGGTAGACATAGCCCTTCTCGAGCAGGCGCCCGAGCAGTCGCAGCTCGTCGGCCTCGTTGCGCGGCGCCATGGTGAGATAGGGGTTCTCCCACTCGCCGAGCACGCCCAGGCGGATGAAGTCCTTCTTCTGGCGGGCGATCTGCTCGGTGGCATAGGCCCGCGAGCGGCTCTGCACCAGATCGGCCGGCTGATGCTTGCCGAACTGCTTCTCGATCTGGATCTCGATCGGCATGCCATGGCAGTCCCAGCCCGGCACATAGCGCGCGTCGAAGCCTGACATCTGCCGGCTCTTGACCACCATGTCCTTGAGGATCTTGTTCACCGCGTGGCCGATGTGCAGGTCGCCGTTGGCATAGGGCGGGCCGTCGTGCAGCACCCACAGCGGCCGCCCGCGCGAGAACTGGCGGATGCGCTGGTAGGTGCCCTTGTCCTGCCATGCCTTCACCCAGCCGGGTTCGCGCCGGGCGAGGTCGCCGCGCATGGGGAAGGGCGTGTCGGCGAGGTTGAGCGTGTCGCGGTAGGAGGTCGCGCCGGCGGAGGCGTTGCGCGGGCTCCTGGCCTGGTCGTCAGCCATGGGGGTTCCTGGGTCAGATGCCGAAGTGGTCGCGCGCGGCGCGGGCGTCGCGGTGGATCTGCTCGACCATGAGGTCGAGGTTGTCGTAGTGGCGCTCCTCGCGCAGCCGCGCGATGAACTCCACGCTCACCAGCGCGCCGTACACGCTGGCGGAGAAGTCGAACACATGCACCTCGAGCAGCAGCCGGCCGTTGCTCTCGACCGCCGGGCGGGTGCCCAGGCTGGCCACCGCGGGCAGCGGCCGCGGGCCCAGGCCGTGCACCTGCACGATGAAGATCCCGGCGACCGCCGGGTTGGCGAAGGGAATGCCGATGTTCAGCGTGGGAAAGCCCAGCGTGCGTCCGAGCTTGCGGCCATGGATGACATGGCCGGACACGCAGTAGGGATGGCCCAGCAGCTCACGGGAGCGGGCAAGGTCGCCGGCAGCCAGCGCCCGGCGTACCGCCGAACTGGAGTAGCGCTCGCCGCGATCGGCGATGGTGGGCATGCGCTCCAGGCCGAAACCGTGGCGTGCCGAGAGGCCGGCGAGCAGATCGAAGTCGCCGCGGCGCTGCGCGCCGAAGCGGAAGTCGTCGCCGATCAGCAGGTGCCGGGCCTGCAGGCCCTCGACGATCAGCTGTTCGGCAAAGGCCTGCGCCGGCATCGCGGCGAGATTGGCATTGAAGTGCGCGATGCAGACCCGGTCGACGCCGCAGGCGGCGAGCGCGCCGAGCTTGTCACGGCCGGTGAGGATGCGTGCCGGGGCGGGGCCGGCGCCCGGACGGCTGACGGCAAAGTACTCGCGTGGGTGCGGTTCGAAGGTCAGCACGCAGGCCGGCAGCGCGCGCTCGCGGGCGCCACTCACCAGGCGCTGCAGCACCGCCTGGTGGCCACGGTGGACACCGTCGAAATTGCCGATCGTCAGCACGCAGGGCTGGCGTTGAGCGGCCGGGGGCAGGCGGCGAAAGACTTGCATCGGGAGCGCGTCGGGGGAAGTGCCGGCCGAAGCCGGGCGGGAATCTGGTAAAACTTTGAATTATAAGGCTTTCCGGAGAGCCCGGGGCGGCATGATGGTAAGATTCGGTCATGCCGATGTCCGATCCGCCGTCGCCGGCCACCGTGCCGCGCGTGGCCTTGCTGGTCTCGGGCAGGGGGTCCAACCTGCAGGCCATCGCCCGCGCCGCTGCCAGCCAGGCCTGGCCTGCACGCCTGGCGCTGGTGCTGGCCCACCGGGAGGACATCCCCGCCGTGCAACGGGCCCGCGAACTCGGCCTGCCGGTGCGCATCCTACCCCTGAACCCGGCGCTCGACCGGCCCGCCCAGGATGCGCAGATCAGCCAGTGCCTCGAGGAGGCCGCCATCGACTGGATCGTTCTTGCCGGGTACATGCGCATCCTGTCGCCGGCTTTTGTGCGCCGCCATGCCGGCCGGCTGGTCAACATCCACCCCTCCCTGTTGCCTGCCTTCCCGGGTCTGCACACCCATCGGCAGGCGCTGGCCGCCGGGGTCAAGCTGCACGGCGCCACGGTGCACCTGGTCGACGAGGCGGTCGATGCCGGCCCCATCCTCGCCCAGGCGGCGGTGCCGGTGCTGCCCGATGATGACGAGGCCGCGCTTGCCGCCCGGGTGCTCCAGGCCGAACACCGGCTGTATCCGCCCGTGCTGCGCGCCCTGATCGAGGGACGTCTGGCGCTGAGCGGCAAGCGCGCGCGCTGGATCGGCGCCTCGCCCGCCGCCGACCCGCTGCTGCTCTGGGTGCCGGTGGCATGAAGCCGCGCGTGTCCAACCCTGGACGCGGCGGCCGGAAGCCGCACCCGTCCACCGCCGGGCGGGGCAGCCGGCGGCCGGCCCGCGGCGATGCCCCGCAGAGCTTCGATCAGCTCGCCCAGGCCGCCGTCGGCGAGATGCTCAGCCTGGCCGAGCCGGCCGATCAGCACCTGCGCCGCTTCTTCGCCGCCCATCCCGCCATGGGCCGGGCCGATCGCGGCCGCCTGGCCGAGATGGCCTACGACATCCTGCGTCAGCGTCGGCTCTATGCCCAGTTCGCCCAGAGCGGCAGCGGCCCGCTGCCGGCCCGCCTGATCGCCGTCCATCAGGCCCGGGAGCGCCTGGTCACCGATGGCATGGCGCCCGCGGTGCGCCTGAGCCTGCCCGACTGGCTGGCCGAGCGGCTTGCCGCGGCGCTCGATCCGGCGGCGCTGGAATCGCTCGGCGCGGCCCTGCTGCGGCCCGCGCCGCTCGACCTTCGCGTCAATCTGCTCAGGACCGACCCCGCTGCCGCGCTTGCCGCGCTGGCCGCCGAGGGCATCGCTGCGCAGCCGCTGGCCATCGCGCCGCTCGCGCTGCGGGTCGAAGGCAAGCCAGGGCTCGAGCGCACCGCCGCGTTTCGCGACGGGCTGGTCGAGGTGCAGGATGCCGGCAGCCAGCTGCTGGCCCACCTGGTCGCGCCGCGTCGCGGC
>NZ_CEXFHW010000022.1:0-32095 GCF_982640115.1 Quisquiliibacterium sp.
GCCGCTTCGCCGAGTTCAAGGCGGAGTACGGCAGCACGCTGGTCACGGGCTTCGCGCACGTGCACGGCCACCCGGTCGGCATCATCGCCAACAACGGCGTGCTGTTCGCCGAGTCGGCGATGAAGGGCGCGCACTTCATCGAGCTGTGCTGCCAGCGCGGCATCCCGCTGGTGTTCCTGCAGAACATCACCGGCTTCATGGTGGGCCGCAAGTACGAGAACGAAGGCATCGCCCGGCATGGCGCCAAGATGGTCACCGCGGTGGCCTGCGCGCAGGTGCCCAAGTTCACGGTGATCATCGGCGGCAGCTTCGGCGCGGGCAATTACGGCATGTGCGGCCGGGCCTACTCGCCGCGCTTCCTCTGGATGTGGCCCAACGCCCGCATCAGCGTGATGGGCGGCGAGCAGGCCGCCGCGGTGCTGGCCACCGTGCGGCGCGACGGCATCGAGGGCCGCGGCGGCCAATGGAGCGCCGACGAGGAGGAGGCCTTCAAGGCGCCGATCCGCGCGCAGTATGAGGAGCAGGGTCATCCCTACTACGCCACCGCGCGGCTGTGGGACGACGGCATCATCGACCCGGCCGACACCCGCCGGGTGCTCGGCCTGGGCCTATCGGCCGCACTGAACGCACCCATCCCCGAGACCCGCTTCGGCGTGTTCCGCATCTGAGGCCCCCGGCCCAGGAGACCCCATGAGCTACCAGATGATCCAGACCGAGTTCGCCCAGGGCATCGCCCTGATCTGGCTGAACCGGCCCGACACCCGCAACGCGATGAACGATGTGTTCATCGCCGAGCTCACCGACGCCTTCTCGGCGGCCATCGAGGACGACGCGGTGCGCGCCATCGTGCTGGCCGGCCGCGGCAAGGCCTTCTGCGCCGGCGCCGACCTGAACTGGCTGAAGAAGGCGCGGGCCATGACGCCCGAGCAGGCCCACGAAGATTCCATCGGTCTGGCGCGGCTGCTGCGTCTCATCCATGACAGCCCCAAGCCCACCGTGGCGCGCGTGCACGGCCCGGCCTTCGCCGGCGGCATGGGCCTGGTGGCGGCCTGCGACATCGCGGTGGCCTCGCACAACGCGAAGTTCTGCCTGTCGGAAGCCAAGCTCGGACTGCTGCCGGCGATGATCAGCCCCTTCGTGATGAAGGCGATGGGCGTGTCGCATGCCCGGCGCTACTTCCTCACCGCCGAGGTCTTCGATGCCGCCGAGGCCTACCGGATCGGCTTCGTGCATGAACTGGCCCCACCCGAGGAGCTCGACGCCACGGTCAACGCCATCCTGGGCCACCTCGTGCTCGGCAGCCCGAACGCGCTCACCGAGTGCAAGAACCTGATCCTCGACCTTGCCGGCAAGCCGATCGACGACGCGATCGCCGAGGACACCGCCGCCCGTCTGGCGCGGGTGCGTGCGAGCGACGACGCGCAGGAGGGCATCGACGCCTTCTTCGCCAAACGGCCGCCGCGCTGGGTGCCCCCGCCGCCGCCGGCGGCCACCCCCGAAGACGACGACTGAACGGAGCCGCGATGTTCACCCGAATTCTGATCGCCAACCGCGGGGAGATCGCCTGCCGCATCGCCGCCACCGCGCGGCGGCTGGGCATCGGCACCGTGGCCGTGTACTCCGACGCCGACGCGCGCTCGCGCCATGTGGCCGCCTGCGACCAGGCCTTCCGGCTGGGGCCGGCGCCGGCGCGCGAGTCCTACCTGCGCGGCGACGAGATCATCCGCATCGCGCTGGCCAGCGGCGCGCAGGCCATCCACCCCGGCTACGGCTTCCTGTCCGAGAACGAGGACTTCGCCCAGGCGGTGGCCGACGCCGGGCTGGTCTTCATCGGCCCGCCCGCCTCGGCGATCGCCGCCATGGGCAGCAAGTCGGCGGCCAAGGCCCTCATGGAGAAGGCCGGCGTGCCGCTGGTGCCCGGTTACCACGGCAGCAACCAGAGCCCGGCCTTCCTGCGGGCGCAGGCCGACACGATCGGCTATCCGGTGCTGATCAAGGCCAGCGCCGGCGGCGGCGGCAAGGGCATGCGCATCGTGCGCGCGAGCGAGGAATTCGAGGCCAGCCTCGCCTCCTGCCAGCGCGAGGCGAAGAACGCCTTCGGCGACGACGCGGTGCTGGTCGAGCGCTATGTCACCCGGCCGCGCCACATCGAGATCCAGGTCTTCGGCGACAGCCACGGCAACTGCGTGTCGCTGTTCGAACGCGACTGCTCGGTGCAGCGCCGCCACCAGAAGGTCATCGAGGAGGCGCCGGCGCCCGGCATGAGCCCGGAGCGACGGCGCGCCATGGGCGAGGCGGCGGTGGCGGCAGCGCGCGCGGTGGGCTATGTCGGCGCGGGCACGGTCGAATTCATCGCCGATCCCGACGGGCGCTTCTTCTTCATGGAGATGAACACCCGGCTGCAGGTCGAACACCCGGTCACCGAGATGATCACCGGCCTCGATCTGGTCGAGTGGCAGCTCAAGGTCGCCGCCGGCCTGCCGCTGCCGGCGCAGGCCGACGCGTTGCGCATCGACGGCCACGCCATCGAGGTGCGGGTCTATGCCGAGAACCCCGACAAGGGCTTCCTGCCCTCCACGGGGCAACTGCGCCACCTGCGCACGCCGCCGGCCACCGCCTTCAGCCGCGAAGCCGAGGGCGCAACCGCGCCGGTGCGCATCGACAGCGGCGTGCGCGAGGGCGATGCGATCTCGCCCTTCTACGACCCGATGATCGCCAAGCTGATCACCTGGGCGCCCGACCGCGAGGGCGCGATCGCGCGCATGGATGCGGCGCTGGCGCGCTTCGAGGTGGTGGGCCTGCACACCAACATCGCCTTCCTGCGGCGGCTGATGCGCTGCGCCTCGTTCGCCGGCGCCGATCTCGACACCGGCCTGATCGAGCGCGAGCGCGCCGCGCTGATGCCCGGCGCGCGCAGGCCCTCGGCCCACGACCTGGCCCTGGCCGCCGGCCTGGTGCTGGCCCGCGAACGCGACGAGGCGGCCGCGGCCGCCGATGCCGCCGACCCCTGGCAGCAGCGTGACGGCTGGCGTCTGGGCGCGCACCAGGAGCGCGAGATGCACTTCGCCGCCGGCGCCGACATCCACAGCGTGCGGGTGGCCTATGCCCGCAGCGGGCACACCGTGTTCGCCGGTGACGAGGCGGTGTGCCTTGCCGACCTGCGCTGGGACGCGGCGGCGCGGCGCCTGAGCGGTCTGGCCGGCAGCGAGGCGTTCGACTGCGGTGCGGTGGCCGACGGCGAGATGCTCCACCTGTTCACCCCGCAGGGCCAGGTGAGCCTCGCCTGGCGCCCGGCGCTCGCGCAGGCCGGCGACGATGTCGATGCGGTCGGCGGTCTGGTCGCGCCCATGCCCGGCAAGGTGGTGGCGGTGCTGGTGGCCGCCGGCGCGACGGTGTCGCGCGGCCAGCCCCTGATGGTCATGGAAGCGATGAAGATGGAGCACACCATCGCCGCGCCGGCCGACGGCGTGGTCGCCGAACTGCTGCACCAGGTGGGCGATCAGGTGGCCGAAGGCGCCGCGCTGCTCGCCATGAAGGCCGGCTGAGCCGCCCCCACTCACGGAGACACCCATGAACATCGAATGGAGCAGCCCGCAGGCTGCCGGTCTGAACCCCGACCGGCTGCAGCGGCTGGCCGCCGCCCTGCAGTCCGACATCGACCGCGGCCGACTGCCGGGCGCGGTGGCCGCCATCGGCCGGCGCGGCCGCATCGCATGGACCCATCGGGCCGGCGTGCAGGCCCCCGGCAGCAGCGCGCCGATGGCCGATGACACGCTGTTTCGCATCTTCTCGATGACCAAGCCGATCGTGTCGCTGGCCATCATGATGCTGCTCGAGGACTTCCGCCTGAAACTGGTCGACCCGGTGGAGCGCTTCATCCCCGAGTTCGCGCAGACCCGGGTTCTCATCGAGGGCGCCGACGGCAACCGGCTCGCACCGCTGCAGCGTTCCATCACCGTGCAGGACCTGCTGCGCCACACCTCGGGCCTGACCTACGACTTCGTGGGCACCGGCGAGGTCCATCGGCGCTACGCCGCGGCCAAGCTGCACGAGCCCACCCAGGATAACGCCGAGCAGGCCCGCCGCCTTGCAGCGCTGCCGCTGGCCCATCAGCCGGGCACGCAGTGGGAATACAGCCGATCCACCGACCTGCTCGGCCGGCTGGTGGAGATCGCCAGCGGCCAGCCGCTCGGCGCCTTCCTGCGCGAGCGCATCCTGCAGCCGCTGGGCATGACCGACACCGCCTTCCATGTCGAGCCCGCCCAGCAGCATCGCATCGCCGAGCCCTTCGCGCAGGACCCCGACTCGGGCGCGGCCGTGAAGCTCTTCGACCCGCGTCGCCCGCCCCGCTTCGAGAGCGGCGGTGGCGGGCTGATCTCCACCGTGCCCGACTATGTCCGCTTCCTCAAGATGCTCGCCGGCGGCGGCCGGCTCGACGACGCTCGCCTTGTCTCGCGCGACACCCTGGCCTTCATGACCGCCGATCACCTCGGCGGCATCCGCCGCGACAGCCCGCTGCTGCCGCCCGGTCACGGCTTCGGCCTGGGCTTCGCGGTGCGCACCGAGCCCGGCGTGGCGCCGCTGCCCGGCTCGGTGGGCTCTTACTTCTGGGGCGGCATCGCCGGCACCACCTTCTGGGTCGACCCGGCGCGCGAGCTGTTCGCCGTGATGATGGTGCAGGCCCCGGTGCAGCGCGACGAATACCGGGCGCTGTTCCGCACCATGGTCTATGCCGCCCTCGACGACTGAGACCGGGCAGGGGCTGCGCCTGAGCGTGGTCCATCCCGATCCGCAGGCCCGCGCCGAGTGGCGGCAGGCGCTGCAGAGCCTGCTGCCCGCCGCACAGGTGCGGGAATGGGCGGCCGCGGCGCAGGGCAGCGACCCGAGCGCGTCCGCCCACGCCACCGGCGTCAGTCCCATGCCCGGCAGCGCGCCCGTCGCCCACTACGGCGTGGGCTGGCGCCCACCGGCCGCCTTCTTCGCCGACAACCCCGATCTGGCCGCCTTCCTGGCCGCTGGCGCCGGCATCGATCACCTGCTGGCCCTGCCCGGCCTGCCGCCCGCGCTGCCCATCGTGCGGCTCGAGGACGCCGGCATGGCCGACCAGATGTTCCGCTACTGCCTGCACGAGGCGCTGCGCCGGCTGCACCACGAGGACGACTACCGCGCGCAGCAGCGTGCCGGCGGCTGGCAGGAGCTGCCGGCACGCGCGCCGGCCGACCTGCGGGTGGGCATCGTGGGTCTGGGCGCGCTGGGCGGGGCGGTGGCCACGCGCCTGGCCGCCCTGGGCTTCCCGGTGAGCGGCTTTGCCCGCGGGCCGCGAGCGCTGCCCGGCGTGCGCTGCCGGCACGGCGCAGCGCAGTGGACGGCCTTCCTCGCGGAGGCCGACCTGCTGGTGCTGATGGCGCCGCTCACCCCCGAGACCCGCGATCTGATCGACGCGGCAGCCCTGGCGGCATTGCCGCGCGAGGCCTGGCTGGTCAATGTCGCGCGCGGTGAACTGATCGACGACAACGCGCTGCTGGCCGCGCTCGATGCCGGCCGGCTGGCCGGCGCCACGCTGGACGTGTTCCGCATCGAGCCCCTGCCGGCAGGGCACGCTTTCCGGCAACACCCTAGAATCCGCCTGACACCGCATGTGGCGGCGCAGACCCTGATCGCTCCCGGCGCCCGCCAGGTGACCGACAAGATCCTGCGCCTTCAGCAAGGCCTTCCCATCAGTGGCATCGTGCAGCGCGCCCGCGGCTACTGACCCCAACCCGCCCCCATCCTGGAGCCCGACATGAGCCTTCCGAAACGCGTCTTTCTCACCGAAGTCGGCCCGCGTGACGGCCTGCAGAACGAACAGCAGCCGGTGCCGGTCGACATCAAGGTGGGGCTGTGCGAGCGGCTGCTGGCCGCCGGCGTGGGCAACCTCGAGGCCACCTCCTTCGTCTCGCCCAAGTGGGTGCCGCAGATGGCCGACGCCGCCCAGGTGATGGCCCGCATTCCGCGCCCGGCCGGCGTGACCATCTCGGTGCTCACCCCCAACATCAAGGGCTTCGAGGGCGCGCTCGCCGCCAAGGCCGACGAGGTGGTGATCTTCGGCGCCGCCAGCGAGGCCTTCTCCCACCGCAACATCAACTGCTCCATCGAAGAGAGCATCAACCGCTTCACCCCGGTGGCCAATGCCGCCAAGGCCAACGGCCTGCGGCTGCGCGCCGCGGTCTCGGTGGCCTTCGGCTGCCCCTACCAGGGCGACGTGCCGGTGAGCTCGGTGGTCGATGTGGTCAAGCGCTTCCGCGACATGGGCTGCGACGAGATCGGCATTGCCGACACCATCGGCGTGGCCAATGCCGAGCAGGTCAAGCGCGTGCTCGAAGCCGCCGCGCGCGAGTACCCGCTCGACCAGATCTCCGGCCACTTCCACGACACCTACGGCCAGGCGATCGCCAATGTCTACGCCAGCCTGGAGGTGGGTGTGTCGCGCTTCGACGCGTCCATCGCCGGTCTGGGCGGCTGCCCCTACGCCAAGGGCGCCACCGGCAATGTGGCCACCGAAGATGTGCTCTACCTGCTCGATGCGCTGGGCATCGAGACCGGCATCAGTCTCGAGCAGATGGTCGACGCCGGCCAGTGGATCAGCGCCTTCCTGGGGCGCAAATCGATGTCGCGCGCCGGCAATGCCCTGCACGCCAAGAAGCTCGCTCGCGAGGAGAAGGCGCAAGCCGCCTGAGCGCCCGGGTCTGCCCGCCAGACCCGCCGCCGGTCCGCCGCCCCCATGGCCTCGATCATTCCGCCGCCCTCGCGCCCGCCACGGCGCACCATCGCCAGCCCCTGCGTGTCGGTGTGCCGCATGGACCCGCGCACCGGCTGGTGCGTGGGCTGCCTGCGCACCATCGAAGAGATCGCCACCTGGGGCTCGATGGGCGAGGCCCGCCGCGCCGAGGTGATGGCCGCGCTGCCCGGCCGCCAGATCGGCCGGCCGGCATGAGCGCGCCCGATGTCCAGCTGCCCGAGCAGCGCTTCGCCGTGCCGGTGATCGGCCCGGCCTATACCCTGTGGGCACGCTGGACCACCGCCGGCACGGTGGTCAGCCTGCTCGCCTACGGTGGCCAGGTGATGGCCACCCGCCCGGATGTCGCCTGGCCGGTGCTCATGCTGATGGCCGCCGCCGCGGTGGTGCTGCTCGCGAGCACCTGGTACATCCTCACCGGCAAGACCACCATCGACTCGCGCGGCATCCGCCAGGACTGGATCTTCCCCAAGGACTACGCCTGGCACGAGATCACCCGTGCCCGGCTGGTGCGCATGCCCCTGATGCCGCGCCTCGTGCTGATGACACCGCGCGGGCCCTTCAAGGCGGTGCACGGCGGCAACAAGGCGCTGCTGACGGCCTTCGCCGACATCGATGCCAGCTTCCGGCGCTGACCCCGTGCTGCCGCCGGCCATGCGCTTCGTGCAGCGCGACTGGCTGTCGAGCAACCTGTTCGTGTTCTTCGACGGCGAGGGCGACGCGCGCGAGGCCACCGTGGTCGACACCGGCTACCACCGGCACAGTGCCCAGACCGTGGCGCTGGTGGCGCACCTGCTGGCCCGCGAGGGCCTGGGCATGGACCGCCTGCGGCGCATCGTCAACACCCACCTGCACTCCGACCACTGCGGCGGCAATCTCGCGCTGCACCAGGCCAGCGGCGCGCGGGTGACGGTGCCCGCCTCCATGCTCGACAGCGTTCGGCGCTGGGACAACGAGCGGCTGACCTTCCAGGACTTCCGCCAGCACTGCGAGCGCTTCCCGGCCCATGACGGCCTCGCGCCGGGCGACAGCCTCGTGCTCGGCGGCTTGCGCTGGCAGGCGCATGGTGCGCCGGGCCACGACCCCGACTCGCTGGTGCTGCACTGCCCCGAGGCGCGGCTGCTGATCTCGGCTGACGCGCTGTGGGAAAACGGCTTCGGCGTGATCTTCCCCGAGCTCACCGGCGCCTCGGGCTTCGCCGAGCAGGCCGCGGTGCTCGAGCTGATCGCCGCGTTGCCGGTCGACCTCGCCCTGCCAGGGCACGGACCGATCATCACCGATGTGCCCGCCGCCCTCGCCCGCGCCCGCAGCCGACTGAAAGCCTTCCGCGACGATGCGCACCGCAGCCCCCGCAACGCCGTCAAGGTGATGCTCAAGTTCATGCTGCTCGACCATGGGCGCCTGCCGATGGCCCAGGCACTGGCCGAGCTCGCGGGCTCGCGCACCGTCGGCGGGGCAGCCGCGCAACTCGGCCTGACGCCCGACGAGGCGCTGCGGCGCAGCCTCGACGAGCTCCTTGCCCAGGGGCAGCTCGGGCTGGAGCCGGACGGCACGCTGATCAACCTCGAGCCCACGGGCTGAACACCCCACCCTTTCCGGAGACAACCATGACCGACACCCTGCCCCGCACGATGCTGCAACTGCGCTCGCTGATCCGCCCCGGCGAACTCGAGCTCTCGCTTGCCGAGGTGCCCACCCCCGAGCCGGCCGATGACGAGGTGCTGGTGCGCATGCAGGCCTCGCCCATGAACCCCTCCGACCTGGGTCTGCTGTTCGGCACTGCCGACATCGGCACGGCGCGCGCCGCCGGCAGCGCCGCCCGGCCGGTGATCACCGCCACCGTGCCCGAAAAGCTCATGAAGGCCATGGCCGGCCGGCTCAACCAGTCGATGCCGGTGGGCAACGAGGGCGCCGGCGTGGTGGTCAAGGCGGGCGCGTCGCCGGCCGCGCAGGCGCTGATGGGCAAGACGGTGGCCATCCTGGGCGGTGCCATGTACGCGCAGTTCCGCGCGATCAAGGCGGTGCAGTGCCTGGTGCTGCCGGCCGGCACCCGGGCCGCCGAGGGCGCCTCGTGCTTCGTCAATCCGCTCACCTCGCTGGGCATGGTCGAGACCATGCGCCGCGAGGGCCACACCGCGCTGGTTCACACCGCGGCCGCCTCCAACCTCGGCCAGATGCTCAACCGCATCTGCCTGAAGGACGGCGTGCCGCTGGTGAACATCGTGCGCAAGCCCGAGCAGGCGGCGCTGCTGCGCGCCCAGGGCGCGGTGCATGTGGTCAATTCCGGCGACGCCGACTTCGCCGACCGCCTCACCGATGCGCTCGCGGCCACCGGCGCCACCATCGCCTTCGACGCGATCGGTGGCGGGCGCCTGGCCAGCCAGATCCTGACCTCCATGGAAGCCGCCATCGGCCGCAACGCCAAGGAGTACAACCGGTACGGCTCGAGCGTGCACAAGCAGGTCTACATCTATGGCGGTCTCGACCGTGGCCCCACCGAGATCAACCGCAATGTCGGCATGGCCTGGGCGGTGGGCGGCTGGCTGCTCACGCCCTTCCTGCAGAAGATCGGCTTCGAGGCGGGCCAGAAGCTGCGCCAGCGGGTGCTCGACGAGCTCAAGACCACCTTCGCCAGCCACTACACCCGCGAGGTCTCGCTGGCAGGCGCCCTCAGCACCGAGGCGATCTCGGTCTACGGCAAGCAGGCCACCGGCGAGAAGTTCCTGATCAACCCCAGCCTCGACGCGACGCTCTGAGCGCCGCCCGCGCATCGTGACCGGCTTTCGTTACGACGAGGAGATCCGCACCACGCCGTCGGGTGAGCACACCTGGGACGGCCGGGTGCATGCCGCCTGGAACATCGGCACCAACCCCAACGGCGGCTATCTGCTGTCGCTGGCGGCCGACGCCCTGCGCCAGGCCTGCCCGGGCCACCCCGATCCGCTGAGCATCACGGTGCACTACCTGCGCCCGGGTGTGCCCGACACCGACTGCTGCATCCGCACGCAGCGGCTGCGCGCCGGCCGCACCCTGAGCACCGCGCGGGCCACGCTCGAGCAGCAGGGCGAGGCGCGCATCGAGGTGCTGGCCGCGATGGGTGACCTTGCCGGCGCCGACCAGCCGGTGCTGGTGCCACCGCCCCCGGTGCTGCCGCCGCCCGAGCAGTGCGAGCCGCGCACCGGCGAGGCCCAGAGCCTGATGCTGCCGATCCTGCAGCGGCTGGACATCCGGCTCGCGCCCGAGGAGGCCGTGCCGGGCAAGGCCGGCCGCCCGCAGGTCACCGGCTGGATCCGCTTTCGCGACGGGCGCGAGCCCGACCCGATGGCCTGCCTGCTGTTTGCCGACACCTTCCCGCCCTCGGTGATGGGACTGCTCGGCAATGTCGGCTGGGTGCCCACGGTGGAGCTCACCGTGCAGGTGCGGCACCGACCGGCGCCGGGCTGGATGCTCGGGCAGTTCCGCACGCTCGACTTCAGCGACGGCCGCATCATCGAGGACGGCGCCCTGTGGGACAGCACAGGGCGTCTGGTGGCGCAAGCCCGACAACTGGCCCTGGTGCGCCAGGCCGAAAGGAAATCCTGACCATGTCCACCGCATCGCTGTTCAAGCCCCTTGCCGTCGGCCCGCTGCAACTCGCCCACCGCGTGGTGATGGCGCCGCTCACCCGCATGCGCGCCGATCCGCAGACCAATGCCCCGGTGCCGATGAACGCGGTCTACTACGGCCAGCGCGCCACCGACGGCGGGCTGATCATCGCCGAGGCCTCGCAGGTGTCGCAGCAGGGCAAGGGCGCGCCCACCACCCCCGGCATCCACACCGAGGCGCAGATCGCCGGCTGGGCCGGCATCACCCAGGCCATCCACGCCAAGGGCGGCAAGGTGTTCCTGCAGCTGTGGCACATGGGCCGGCTCTCGCACCCGTCGCACCAGCCCGGCGGCGGGCTGCCGGTGGCCCCCTCGGCGATTGCCGCGAAGGGCCAGTGCACCACCGCCCAGTTCACCCGCGAGCCCTTCCCGGTACCGCGCGCGCTCGAGACCGACGAGATCCCGGCGCTGATCGAGAGCTATGCGCAGGCCGCGCGCAATGCCAAGCAGGCCGGTTTCGACGGTGTGGAGATTCACTCGGCCAACGGCTACCTGCTCGAACAGTTCCTGCAGTCGCGCACCAACCGGCGCACCGACGCCTGGGGCGGCTCGATCGCCAACCGCTGCCGGCTGAGCCTCGCGGTCACCGAGGCGGTGGCGAAGGTCTGGGGCGCCGACCGGGTGGGCATCCGCCTGTCGCCCTTCGGGGTGGCCAATGACAGCGGCGAAGACGAGCCCATGCCGCTCTACAGCCACCTGATCGGCGAGCTCGACCGCCTGGGCCTGGCCTACCTGCACCTGATCGAGCCGCGGGCCAGCGGCGCCGGCCAGGCCGAGGTCGATCACCAGAATGTGCCCTCGGCGGCCAGGCTGTTCCGCCCGGCCTGGCGCGGCGTGCTGATCGCCGCCGGCAACTTCCGGGGCGACAGCGCCGCGGCGATGGTCGCCGCGGGCGAGGCCGATGCGATCGCGTTCGGTCGGCTGTACATCTCGAACCCCGACCTGCCACGCCGGATCCGCGAAGGCGCGGCGCTCACCCCCTACGACCGCGCCACTTTCTACAGCCGCGGCCCGGCCGGCTACACCGACTACCCCCTGCTCGACGGCAGCCCGGCCTGAGGGCCGGCGCGGGCACGCGGCCGATTGACTCGCCGCGTTCGCCCGCACACACTGCGCGACACGCCCGGCGCAGACCGGGCCCCCATCCAAGGAGGAGACATGCTCAGGAAAGCACTCGCCGGCGCACTCGCCGCATCCGCACTCGCCCTTGCCGGCAGCCCGGCCGCCGCCCAGGAAAAGCTGGTCGTCTGGTTCACCAAGGGCTTCTATCCGGCCGAAGACCGGGCCCTCGACACCATGATCTACCGGTTCGAGCAGAAGACTGGCGTGAAGGTCGAGCTCTCGCTCTACCCGGTGCAGGACGTCATCCCCAAGACCGTGGCAGCACTCGATTCCCGCTCGCCGCCGGATGTCGCCTTCGGCCTGACCTTCGACTTCCAGGTGGCCGGCAAGTGGGCAAGCGAAGGCAAGCTGCTCGACCTGTCGTCGGTGCTCAACCCGATGAAGGACAAGTTCCTGCCCAACACGCTGTCCACCGCGCTGCTGCCCGGCCCGGGCGGCAAGAAGGCCTACTACGCGGTGCCGGTCTACCAGCAGACCATGCACATCCAGTACTGGACCGACATGCTCGCCGAGGCGGGCTTCAAGCCCGAGGACATCCCGAAGGGCTGGAAGGACTACTGGAGTTTCTGGTGCGACAAGGTCCAGCCGGCGCATCGCCAGAAGACCGGCAAGCGCACCTTCGCCATCGGCCACCCGATGGGCGTGGATGGCACCGACTCGTTCTTCAGCTTCCACCAGTTCATGCTGGCCCACAATGTCCAGGTGGTCGATGACAACGGCAAGGTCACGCTGGGCGAGGCGAAGAACCGCGCCGGGCTGATCGCGGCGCTGAAGGACTACACCGACATCATGGCCAAGGGCTGCACGCCGCCCTCGTCGATCAGCTGGAAGGATCCCGACAACAATGTCGCCTTCCACAACAAGACCACGCTGATGACCCACAACGCCACGATCTCGATCGCGGCCAAGTGGCTCGACGACATGAACAATGCCACGCTCAATGCCGAGCAGCGCGCGCAGGCCAAGCGCAACTACGAGGAGCTGATCGCCACCGCGCAGTGGCCGAACAAGCCCGACGGCAAGCCGGCCAACTACCTGGCGGCGATCAAGCTGGCGGTGGCCTTCGCCGGCGCGAAGAACGAGAAGCGCGCGCGCGAATTCCTCGCCTTCATGATGGAGGAGGCCAACCTCACGCCCTACACCGAGGGCGCGCTGGGCCGCTGGTACCCGGTCACCAAGGCAGCCGCCGACCGTGACTTCTGGACCAAGGAAGACAAGCATCGCAAGGCGGTCTCCGACCAGTTCCGTGCCGGCACCGGCACCTTCCCGTTCACCCGCAACTGGAAGTTCACCATCCTCAACAACGAGAATGTGTGGGCCAAGGCGATGAGCCGGGTGGTCAACGACAAGTGGACGCCCGAGCGCGCCGCCGATGAGCTGATCGCGCGCGCCATGCAGGTCGCCGGCAGCTGACAGTGGCGGCAGCAGGCACCGTGCTGACGGGCCGGCCCTCGGGGGTCGGCCCGCTGCGCCCGGCATCGTGGAACACCGTGGGGCTGCTGATGATCACGCCCTACGTGCTGGTGTTCCTCCTGTTCGTGCTCTACCCGGTGCTCTACGGGTTCTGGCTGGCGCGCAACCCCGACAGCTACCTGCGCCTGTGGCAGGACCCGGTCTTCGCCAACGCGGTGATCAACTCGGCGCTGTTCCTGCTGGTGGTGGTGAACATCAAGTTCGTGCTGGCGCTGTTCCTCTCGGGTTTCTTCGTGCACGAGCGCTGGTGGATCCGCATCCTGGCGGTGCTGTTCATCCTGCCCTGGGCAGTGCCGTCCATCCCCACCATCCTGTCCTTCCGCTTCATGCTCAACCCCGAGTGGGGCGTGATCAACAGCGTCTACTTCCGGCTCACCGGCCTGGACGGCCCCAACTGGCTCAATGACCGCTGGATCGCCTTCACGATGGCCGGCATGGTGCACATCTGGAAGTCACTGCCCTTCTGGACGCTGATCCTCGTCACCGGCCGGCTGGCCATCAGCAAGGACCTCTACGAGGCGGCTTCGGTGGACGGCGCCACCCGGCGCCAGCAGTTCATCCACATCACCTGGCCCTCGATCCGCACGCTCTACATCACCTGCACCCTGCTCTCGATGATCTGGACGCTGGGCGACTTCAACAGCGTGTACCTGCTCACCGGAGGCGGGCCGTCGGACCTCACCCATGTGCTGGCCACGCTGGGCATCCGCTACCTGCGGCTCGATCAGGTCGACATGGCCATGGCCAGCATCGTGGCAGCCATGCCGCTGGTGCTGCCGCTGGTGTTCTTCATGATGAAGCGGCTGTCGCGCGGCCCGCACGACGACTAGGCCCGGCGATGCGCAAGCTGCTCAATGAGGCCGGCCTGTGGCTGGTGGGCATCCCGGTGCTGCTGTGGACGATGCTGCCCATCTACCACATGCTGCTGTTCGCGCTGTCGACCAAGGACAGCGCCTTCTCGGGCCGCCTGTGGCCCGAGACGCCCACGCTGCGCAATGTCGAACTGGTGCTCACCCAGCAGCACCATTACCTCGGCAACTTCTGGTCGCAGATCGCCTCCAGCGTGCTGATCGCGGCGGTCACGGGTGTGCTGACGCTGGTGGTGGCCACCATGGCGGCGTTCGCCATCAGCCGGCTGCGGGTGCGCGGCGGGCGCTGGGTGATGAACGCGGCGCTGTTCACCTACTTCATCCCGGCGGCCTTCCTTGCGGTCCCCATGTACAAGACCATGGGCCTGTACGGCCTGCTGAACAACCGCTGGTCGATGATCCTGGCCATGGTCACGCTGGCCGCGCCCTACGCGATCTGGGTGCTCAAGCAGGCCTCCGACAAGCTGCCGGTGGAGCTCGACGAAGCCGCGATCGTCGACGGCGCCAGCGCCGGGCAGCTCTTCCGGCTGGTCTACCTGCCGCTGATGACGCCCTCGCTGGTGGCCATCGGCGTGTACGCGGTGCTGCTGGCCTGGAACGAGTACCTCTACGCCTTCCTGCTGCTCTCGGACGAGAAGCACATCACCGTGGCGGTGGCGCTGGGCCTGTTCCTGTCGGCCGATGACTCGCCCTGGGAGCTGCTGATGGCCACCGGCGTGCTCTACGCGCTGCCGCCGGCGGCGATCTACTACGCCTTCAAGCGCTACATGGTCTCGGGGCTCACCGCAGGGGCGGTCAAGAGCTGATCGACGCGCCCCGAGGGCGGCCCGATCAGACCACGATCGGATTGACCGCGCCGTCCATCGACAGGATGGCGCCCGACACATAGCTCGCCTTGTCGGAGGCCAGGAACAGCACCGCGTTGGCGATCTCCTCGGGGGTGGCAATGCGGCCAAGCGGCAGGCGAGCCTTGGCGCGGGTGAGCGCCTCCTCGGGGCTGATGCCCTGCATGCGGGCATCGGCCTGCATGCCTTCCTTGAGCCGCTCGGTGAGGGTCAGGCCGGGATTCACCGCATTCACCCGGATGCCCTTGCCGGCATAGGCGCTGGCCATGCCCGCGGTCACGAGCATGAGTGCGGCATTGGCCGCGCCGCCGGGCATGTGCACCGGGCTGGCCACCTTGCCGCCCGCGCCGATGACATTGACCACGCAGCCCGCGCCGCGCGCGGCCATGCGCTTGATGATCGCGTCGAGCGGAAAGACATAGCTGAAGTATTTCGCGTCCATGGCCGCCCGCCAGGCTGCGGGCTCGAGCTCGTCGGGCGGCGTGCGGCGCGCGGCGCCGGCCGAGGTGACCAGCACATCGATCGGGCCCAGACCCGACTCCACCGCCGCCACCATCGCATTGACTGCGGCCGGATCGGCCATCTCGCCGGCGAACGCCATCAGCCGGCCCGGCGCGGCCGCGGCCGGCACCGCCTGCAGCAGCGCCGCGCGTCCGCGCGCGAGATTGCCGGCATCGCGCGAGACGATCGCCACCCGCGCGCCCTCGGCCAGAAAGCCCTGCGCGCAGGACAGGCCGATGCCCTTGCTGCCGCCCGTCACCACCACCACCTTGCCGCCGAGTCCGAGATCCATCGTATCCTCCCCTGAGTCACCGATTACGGGCCCTGCCCGCGAAGCCATGAACGATACCCGCAGTGAGTCCGGCGTGCCGCCGATCACGATCCGCCCCAGCCGGGATGCCGATCTGCCGCAGATCCAGGCCATCTACGCGCACCATGTGCTGCACGGCACCGGCACCTTCGAGCTCGAGCCACCGTCGCTCGCGGAAATCACCCGGCGTCGCGCCGATGTGCTGGGCAACGGCTTCTCGTGGCTGGTGGCGCAGCGCGGCGAGGCGCTGCTCGGCTATGCCTATGCCAACCTGTTTCGCACCCGCCCGGCGTATCGGTTCACGCTGGAGGACTCGATCTACATCGCGCCCGAGGCCGTGGGCCAGGGCGTGGGCCGGCGCCTGCTCGAGGCCCTGCTCGCCGACTGCCAGGCACGCGGCTGCCGGCAGGTGCTGGCGGTGATCGGCGACAGCGGCAACCAGGCCTCGATCGCCCTGCACGCGGCCTGCGGCTTCGAGATGAACGGCGTGCTGCGCTCGGTGGGCTGGAAGTTCGGCCGCTGGCTGGATGTGGTGATGATGCAGCGCGCGCTCGGCGAGGGCGCTGACAGCTCACCCGCCTGACTACCAGTAGACCCAGGCCATCCGGGCGGCCATGGCGTAGAGCAGCAGCGAGAACACCCGCTTGAGCGTGGCCACCGGCAGGCGGTGGGTGAGCCGAGCGCCGAAGGGTGCGGTGAGCATGCTCGCGGCCACCACCGCGACCAGCGCCGGCAGGTAGACGAAGCCCAGGCTCCAGGGCGGCAGGCCCGGCACCGACCAGCCCGAAATCACATGGCCGATCATGCCGATGATCGCCACCGGCACACCGATGGCTGCCGCGGTGCCGATGGCGCGCTGCATGCTCACTCCCCAGGCCAGCATCAGCGGCACGGTGAGGAAGGCGCCGCCGGCCGAGGCCAGACCGCAGATCACGCCCACCACCACCCCGATGGCCAGCAGCACCGGCCGGCCGGGCAGCCCGGTGCCCGGCGCGGGCTTGCGCCCGAGCAGCATCTGGGTGGCACCGCCGAAGACCACCAGCGCAAAGCCCAGCGCCAGCGCGCGCTGCGGCAACCACCCCGAGACGAAGGTGGCCAGGAAGCTGCCAAGCAGCAGGGCAGGCGCCAGCCGGCGCACCAGAGCCCAGTCGACCGAGCCGAGCTGGTGGTGCGCGCGCACGCTGGAACTGGAGGTGAAGACCACGGTGGCCATGGCCGTGCCCAGGGACAGGTGCACGATGTGGTCGGCGCTCAGGGCCTGGGCCTGGAAGAGCGCGGCGAGCAGCGGGACCAGCGTGAGGCCACCACCGATGCCGAGGAGGCCCGCAAGAAAGCCGATGATCGCGCCGAGCGCGAGGTAGGCGGCGAGCCAGGACATGCCCGGATCATACCGCCTGGAACACGGTGGTCCGGCAGCCGGGCCCGACGCTGATATCGTTCGCTGCGTCGTCGTCCGGCACGGCGCCGCCGTGCCCTTCCCCCACACCCACCGCCGCACCGCGGCCCCCGCCCATGACCGCCTCCCAGGACATCACCCTCTTCTCACCGGTGCGCGTCGGCGCCATCGCGTGCGCCAATCGGGTCTTCATGTCGCCGCTCACCCGCTGCCATGCCCTGCCCGACGGCGATGTGCCGCACGCGCTCAACGCCACCTACTACGCGCAGCGCGCCGGGGCCGGTCTGATCATCAGCGAGGCCACCCAGGTCTCGCCGCAGGGCAAGGGCTATGTCGACACCCCGGGCATGTACAGCGCGGCCCAGCAGGCCGGCTGGAAGCTGGTGACCGATGCGGTGCACGCCGCCGGCGGGCGCATCGTCGCCCAGCTCTGGCATGTCGGGGCGATCTCGCATCCCGACTTCCAGCCCGATGGCGCGCTGCCGGTGTCGTGCTCGGCGGTGAACCCCGGCGGCATCGTGCGCACCCCCGCCGGCAAGAAGGACCGCGTGGCCCCGCGTGCGCTGGAGACCCACGAGATTCCGGTGCTGATCGAGCAATGGCGCCAGGCCGCGCTGATCGCGCAGCGGGCGGGCTTCGACGGCGTCGAGCTGCACGGCGGCAACGGCTACCTGCTCGAGCAGTTCATGCGCGACGCCACCAACCACCGCACCGACGCGTGGGGCGGCAGCATCGCCAACCGGCTGCGGCTCACCCTGTCGATCATCGACGCCTGCATCGGCGTGTTCGGCAAGGACCGGGTCGGCATCCGGCTCTCGCCGGTGACCAATGCCAACAACTGCGGTCAGGACTCCAACCCCCAGGCCACCTACGGCACGCTGGTCGATGCGCTCAGCGAACGCGGCATCGCCTTCATCGACTTCGTCGAGGGCCAGACCGGCAGTACCCGCAACCTCGAGGGCTTCGATTTCGCGCTCGCCCGCCGGCGCTTCCGCGGCACCTATGTGGCCAACAACCGCTACACCCGCGAGATGGCGCTCGATGCCGTGGCCCAGGGCGCGGCCGACGCGGTGGCCTTCGGCGTGCCCTTCATCAGCAACCCCGACCTGCCCGAGCGGCTGCGCCGCGATGCGCCGCTGGCGCCCGCCAACCCGCAGACCTATTACGGCCAGAGCGCGGTCGGGTACACCGACTACCCGAGTCTGGACGCGGCCTGACCCGGACTGCCCTGGGGCGCGTCCCGATCGGGGGGCGCCTGGAGCAGCAGCGCCTGATCTGCGGGGGCGAGATTGCTGCCGCACAGCACCGTGACCACCGACTGGCCGGCAAGCCGCTCGCGCAGCGCGAGCACGCCGGCCACCCCGACCGCACCGGAGGGCTCGAGCACCAGCCCGGCATGCGCGAAGGCCATACGCATGGCGGCGATGATGTCGGCATCGGGCACCAGCACGATCTCGTCGACCAGGCCGTCAAGGTCGGCGAGTGCCTCGGGCACCGGGACGCGCACCGCAATGCCATCGGCCATGGTGTCGGCACGGGCGGTGGCCACCGGATGGCCGGCCCGCCAGCTGAGGGCCATGGCCGGCGCACCCTGCGCACACACCCCGATCACCCGGGTGGCCGGCGAGGCTGCCTTGAACCAGCGTGCGATGCCGGCCAGCAGCGCCCCGTTGCCCAGCGGCACCAGCACCGCGTCGAAGGCCTCGCCGCGCCCGAGCATCTCGACGGCGATGCTGCCGTGACCCTCGGCAGTCTGGGGCTCGCGACCGTCCTCGATCATGCGAGCGCCGCTGGCTGCGGCCCAGGCCTTCGCCGCGTCCTTCGCGGCATCGAAGTCAGCGCCGGCGTGGCGCACCTCGGCCCCGAGCGCGCGCATGCGCGCCACCTTCAGCGGATTGGCGGCATGCGATGCGAACACCGTGACCGGCAGGCCGAGCGCGCGCCCGGCCCAGGCTACCGCCTGCCCCCAGTTGCCGGCGCTCGCGCAGACGATCGGTCCGCGCTCGCCGGCGCGCGCGAGGTCGGCCAGCAGCACGCTCGCACCACGCGCCTTGAAGCTGCGGATGGGGTTCAGGCACTCGAGCTTGAGCGTGAGCCGGCAGCCAAGCGCCTCGGCCAGCGGCTCGCAGACATACTGCGGGCTGTCCCGAAAGGGTGGCGCAATGTCGGCCGCCGCCGCCGCGATGCGGGTCAGCGAGAGCCGGTGCACGGGTCGGGCAGCCTCGACCAGCAAGGCGCGCTCGCGGATCGGCCGCACCGCGTCGGGGCCGTGGGCCCGCGCAGCCATCAGGATGCCGTCGAGGTGGTCGATCTCGTGCTGCACGAGCTCGGCCAGCGCCAGGGGCAGCTCGCGCCAGTGCCGCTCACGGCCCGCCTCATCGTGATAGACCAGGTCGATGCTGCGATGCCGGCTCACCCGCACCAGCCGGTCAGGCACGCTCAGGCAGTCATCCCACAGCTCGACCCGGTCGGCGCTGACGCGCGTGATCCGCGGATTGATCAGCGCAAACGGCGTGGCGCCGAGCTGCATGGCGATGATGCGCAGGCCGATGCCCACCTGGGGCGCGGCCATCGCCCGGCCGAAGCCGGCACGCTTGCGGAAGTCGGCGAGCGTGGCATGCAGCCGCTGCAGCACGCCCGGCAACGCCTCGTCGGGAAATCGCACCGGCGCGGCCACGGCGGCCAGCCGCGGATCACCCTCGGTGAGAATCGGCAGGATGTCGGCCGGATCGGGCACCACGCCAGGCTCAGTCGTAGCGGCGGGCGTCCTCGATCACCTTGCCGTCGTTGGGCAGGCTGCCCGGCGGCAGCAGGGCGACCTCGCCGCGCAGCTTGGTCACCTCACGCAGGCTCTGCGCAACCCGGTCGGCAAGGCCTTCGGGTGCGTCGGCCGTTTCGACCCGCAGGGTCATGAGATCGTTGGCCATCTCGCCCGAAACCACCAGGCGCACCCGCCCGAGTTCGGGATGACGACGGGCGATCTCGGCCACCTGACCGGGATGCACGAACATGCCGCGCACCTTGGTGGTCTGGTCGGCGCGGCCGAGCCAGCCGCGGATGCGCACATTGGTGCGGCCGCAGGGCGAGCGCCCGGGCAGCACCGCCGACAGGTCACCGGTGCCGAAGCGGATCATCGGGTAGTCGGGATTGAAGCTCGTGACCACCACTTCGCCGACCTCGCCATCGGGCAGCGGCTCACCGGTGCCGGGACGCACGATCTCGAGGATGAGGTCCTCCTCGAGGATCATGCCTTCGAGGGCCTCGGATTCGTAGGCGATCAGGCCGACATCGGCGGTGCCGTACCACTGCAGCACGGTCTGCAGGCCCTGGGCCAGGAACCAGGCGCGCAGCGAGGGCGGCAGAGCCTCGGCGCCGACCAGCGCCCGGCGCAGGTTGCCGATGTCGGCGCCGGTCTCCAGCGCCTTCTCGATGATGATGCGCAGGAACGAGGGCGTACCCACATAGGCATCGGGGCGCAGGGCGCGGATCACCTCGATCTGCTGCTCGGTCTGGCCGGTGCCGGCCGGGATCACCGCGCAGCCGATGTGACGCGCGGCCAGATCGACCATCCAGGCGCCGGGGGTGAGGTGATAGCCGAAGCAGTTCTGCAGCACATGACCGGGCCGCATGCCGGCGGCCCACAACGCCCTCGCCGAACGCCAGGGGTCGGGGCGCGCGCCCTCGGGGTCGAAGATCGGGCCGGGCGAGAGGTAGAGATGGCCCATGCGCCCGGGCGGCAGGGTGGTCAGCCCGCCGAACGGCGGTTCAGCCTGCTGAAGCTCCTTCAGCTCGGACTTGCGCAGCACCGGCAGCGCAGCCAGCGCCTTGCGCGAGGCCACCGACCTGGCGTCGACCCCGGCGAGGCGGCGCGCCCAACCCGGCGCATCACGCTGCGCGAGGGCCACCAGCCCGGGCAGGCGGGCCATCAGCGCGCCTTCGCGGGCCTCCGGCTCGCGGGTCTCGAGATCGTCGTAGAACGGTGAGCTGCTCATCAGGCGCTCCCAGGGGCGTCAGAGCCAGCGCTTGCGCCGGCGGTAGGCCTTGACATCGCGGAAGGACGCACGCCCCTCCTTGGAGACGCCAAGGTAGAACTCGCGCACATCCTCGTTGTCGGCGAGCTCGGCGGCGGGCCCGTCCATGACGATGCGCCCGCTCTCGAGGATGTAGCCGTAGTCGGAGTACTTCAGGGCGACATTGGTGTTCTGCTCGGCCAGCAGGAAGCTCACGCCCTCCTTCTGGTTGAGGTCGCGCACGATGCCGAAGATCTCGGCCACGATCTGCGGCGCCAGGCCCATGGAGGGCTCGTCGAGCAGGATCATGGCCGGCTTGGCCATCAGCGCGCGGCCCACCGCGGTCATCTGCTGCTCGCCGCCCGAGGTGTAGCCGGCCTGCGAGGTGCGGCGGGTCTTCAGGCGCGGGAAGTAGTGATAGACCCGCTCGAGCTCGGCGGCGAGATCGCCGCGCGACAGCCCGCGCGTGTAGGCGCCGGTGAGCAGGTTCTCCTCGACGGTCAGGTGACCGAAGCAGTGCCTGCCCTCCATCACCTGGATGACACCGCGGCGCACGAGGTCCGAGGGGGTGAGCCGCTCGATGCGCTCACCCCGGTATTCGATGCTGCCCTTGGTGACCTCGCCGCGCTCGCCCTTGAGCAGGTTGGACACGGCGCGCAGCGTGGTGGTCTTGCCGGCGCCGTTGCCGCCGAGCAGCGACACGATGCGGCCCTCGGGCACCGTGAGCGACACGCCCTTGAGCACCAGGATCACATGGTTGTAGATGACTTCGATGCCGTTGACGGCGAGCAGCGCGGCGGTGGTCACGGGGCTTTCCTGTGGGGGGCCGATGGACGGGCGGCCGGGCACGGGCGGCGGGCCCGCGCCCGGCGGGATCTCAGCTCGCGTCCTTGGCGCAGTCGCGGTACTCGAGCTTCTTCTCGCCCGCGTACTTCTTCGCGGCCTGATCGATCATCGGCTTGATGATGCTCATGTCGGCCTCGTAGATCTTCTTCTCGGTCGTCCACTTCTTGCCGTCCCACTGGTGGATCATCGCCTTGGAGATGCCCATGTGGTCGGCGCAGGAGGTGGACAACGGCAGCATGAAGCCCTCGAAGCCCATCGCCTTGATCTTGCGATCGTCGATGGCCAGGTTCTCCAGACCCCAGCGCACCTGCTCGCCGGTGAGCGGCTTCTTGCCGTGCTTCTCCTGGGCGCGGCGGATGCCCTCCACCGTGAGCATCGCGTGCACGATGCCGCGGTTGTAGAGCACCTCGCCCACCTCCTCGGCCGGGCCGGTGCCCTGGTTCTTGCCGTGGAGCACCTTCAGGATGTCCTCGTGGACCTTGCCGCGGCCCGAGGGCGACAGCGAGGTGACCGCGGTGAAGCCCTTGCCGGCGTCACCCGCCGGTCGGACATCGGGCTCGGCGCCGGCGTACCAGCCGCCGTACATCTTCTCGCGCGGGAAGCCGGTGGCCACCGCCTCCTTGACCGCGGTGCCGTTCATCACGCCCCAGCCCCAGAGGACCACGTAGTCGGGACGCTGCTGGCGAATCTGCAGCCAGGTGGCCTTCTGCTCGACACCGGGATGGGTGACCGGCAGCTGCAGCAGCTCGAAGCCGTGCATCTTGGAGCGCTCGACCAGCAGCGGGATGGCTTCCTTGCCGTAGGGCGAGTCATGGTAGACATAGGCGATCTTCTTGCCCTTGAGCTTGTCGGGCCCGCCCTCGCGTCCGGCGATGTGCTGGATCACGATGTCGGCCGCCACCCAGTAGCTGCCGCCGAGAATGAAGTTCCACTTGAAGACCCGGCCTTCGGCCGAGGCCGACAGGCCGTAGCCGCCGGTGATCAGCGGGATCTTGTCGTTGAAGGTCTTGTCGGTGAGCGCGAAGGTGATGCCGGTGGACAGCGGGTGGAAGGCCGCAGCGCCGGTCGGGCCCTTGCCCTTGAGGCGCTCGTAGCATTCCACGCCACGGTCGGTGGCGTAGCCGGTCTCGCACTCCTCGTAGGTGATCTTCACGCCGTTGATGCCGCCGTCGCGGGCATTGACCAGCTTCAGGTAGTCGATGAAGCCGTTGGCGAACGGGATGCCGTTGGGCGCGTAGGCGCCGGTGCGGTACGACAGCACCGGGATGAACTGCTCCTTGGCACCGGCGGCCGGTGCCTCGGCCTTCTTGGCCTGCGCCAGCGCAGGCGCCTGGGGTGCGAGGGCGCCGGCGGCAACCAGCGCCGCGGCCATCAGCGTGTGGCGGATCGTCTGCCTCATGGATATCTCCTTGGTATGGATGTGTCGTTCTGGGCGAGGTTCGCCGGCATCTGCGGCCGGCTCGGATGGTGACGGTGGATGACGGACAGGCCCGCCGCTCAGTGCGGGAACGGCCAGAGCCGCAGCTTCTCCTTGGCAACCGACCACAGCCGTGCCAGGCCGTGGGGTTCGACGATCAGGAAGAACACGATCAGGGCGCCGAAGATCATGAACTCGAGGTGCGAGGTCATGGCGGCCGAGATCGGGATGCCCAGCCAGGCCGGAATCTGGTTGAGCAGGATGGGCAGGATGACGATGAAGGCCGCGCCCAGGAAGCTGCCGAGGATGGATCCCAGCCCGCCGATGATGATCATGAACAGCAGGTTCAGCGAGCGATTGACATCGAAGGCGAGCGCCTCCCAGGAGCCCAGGTGCACGAAGCCCCAGAGCGCGCCGGACACGCCGATGAAGAACGAGCTCAGCGCGAAGGCGGTGAGCTTGGCGTGCATGGGCCGGATGCCGATCACCGCGGCCGCCACGTCCATGTCACGGATCGCCATCCAGGAGCGGCCGAGGTGACCGCGCACCAGGTTCTTGGCCATCAGCCCGAACACGCAGACGATCGCCAGCACGAACAGGTACTTGCGGGCCGGGGTGTCGAGGCTGACCCCGAACATCTCCAGCGCCGGCACCTGCACCGAGCCCGAGGTGGAATCGTTGCTCAGCCACTTCACGCGGGTGAACAGCCAGTCGGAGAAGAACTGGGCGGCCAGCGTGGCCACCGCCAGGTACAGACCCTTGATGCGCAGGCTGGGCACGCCGAAGATCACGCCGGCGCCCATCGCGATCAGCCCGGCAAGCACGAAGGCCACGATGAGGTTCAGGTCGGGGATGCGCACCGTGAGGTTGTAGGCGGCGTAGGCGCCCACCGCCATGAAGGCACCCGAGCCGAGCGAGATCTGGCCGCAGTAGCCCACCAGCAGGTTCAGCCCGATGGCCGCCAGCGCCAGGATCAGGAAGGGGATGAGGATCGCCTTGAACAGGTACTCGCTGCCGATCTGCGGCACCACCAGGAAGGCGAAGGCAAGCAGCAACCCGATGACGACCCGGTCCTGCACGATCGGGAAGATCTGCTGGTCGGCAGGGTAGCCGGTCTTGAACTGGCCGTTTTCGCGGTAGAGCATCGGGATGACCTGAGTTGGGCGACGAGGGGCGTGGGTGGCGGGCCGGGTTCAGACCCGGTCGATGATCTTCTCGCCGAACAGGCCCTGCGGGCGCACCAGCAGGAAGCCCAGCGCCAGCACGTAGGCGAACCAGTTCTCGATGCCGCCGCCGATCACCGGGCCGAGGTAGACCTCGGAAAGCTTTTCGCCCAGGCCGATGATCAGGCCGCCGACGATGGCGCCGGGCACCGAGGTGAATCCGCCGAGGATGACCACCGGCAGCGCCTTGAGCGCCAGGATGGCGAGCGAGAACTGCACGCCGAGCTTGCTGCCCCAGACCATGCCGGCCACCAGCGCCGTGAAGCCGGCCACCGACCAGACGATCACCCAGATGCGGTTCAGCGGGATGCCGATCGACTGCGCCGCCTGGTGGTCATCGGCCACCGCACGCAGCGCCCGGCCGGTGGCGGTCTTCTGAAAGAAGAGCGCGAGCACCACCACCAGGATGGTGGCCATCACCGCGGCGACGATGTCATCGCGGTTGACCATCACGCCGCCCTGGAAGACGCCCTCGAAGAGCAGCAGCGGCTCCTTGGCGATGCCCAGGTCGATCTTGTAGATGTCGGAGCCCCAGACGGTCTGGCCGAAGCCGTCGATGAAGTAGGTGACACCCAGGGTGGCCATCAGCAGCACCACGCCCTCCTGGTTGACCAGCTTGCGCAGCACCACCCGTTCGATCAGCCAGGCCAGCACGATCATGATGATCACGGACAGCACGAAGGCGATGCCGTTGGCCAGCCAGCGGTTGTCGAAGCCGAACCATGCGGGGATCCACTCCGAGAGCCGGGCCATGGCCAGCGCGGCGAACAGCACCATGGCGCCCTGGGCGAAGTTGAACACCCCCGAGGCCTTGAAGATCAGCACGAAGCCCAGCGCCACCAGCGCGTAGAGCACCCCGGCCATCAGGCCGCCGAGCGCCACTTCCAGCAGAAATCCGAGGTTCATCAGCGACAGTCCTGAAGGGGCGCGCGGCTCAATGAGCCACGCCGAGATAGGCCGAGATCACATCCGGGTTGCCGCGGACCTCGTCGGGTGTGCCGTCACCGATCTTGCGGCCGTAGTCGAGCACCACCACGCGATCGGAGATGTCCATCACCACCCCCATGTCATGCTCGATCAGGACGATGGTGGTGCCGAATTCGTCGTTCACGTCGAGGATGAAGCGGCTCATGTCCTGCTTCTCCTCGAGGTTCATGCCGGCCATCGGCTCGTCGAGCAGGAGCAGGCTGGGCTCCATGGCGAGCGCGCGACCGAGGTCGACGCGCTTCTGCAGTCCGTAGGGCAGGCGGCCCACGGGGGTCTTGCGGTGGCTCTGGATCTGCAGGAAGTCGATGATCCGCTCGACGTGCTCGCGGTGGGCCACCTCCTCGCGCATCGCCGGCCCCACCCGGAGCATCTGCGCCAGGATGCCCGACTTCATGCGCAGGTTGCGCCCGGCCATGATGTTGTCGAGCACGCTCATGCCCTTGAACAGGGCCAGGCTCTGGAAGGTGCGCGCCACGCCCATCTCGGCCACCTGGCGCGAGCTCATGCGGTTGAAGTGCTGCCCGCGGAAGACGATCTCGCCCTGCTGCGGGGTGTAGACCCCGTTGATCACGTTGAGCATCGAGCTCTTGCCCGCGCCATTGGGGCCGATGATCGCGCGGATCTCGTGCTCGCGGACATCGAAGGAGATGTCGGTGAGCGCCTTGACCCCGCCGAAGGACAGCGAAATGCCCTTCAGGTCGAGGATGACGTCGCCGATCGGACGCTGGTTCATGCGGCGGCTCCGGGTCTCGGGCTCAGGCGGCCAGCGGCTGCGCCGCCGGCGGGAAGGTGGCGGCGTCAGCCAGGGTGAGGGTGGCCGACACCGAGCCGGTGCGGCCATCCTCGAAGCGCACCTGGGTCTCGATGAACTGCTCGGACCGCCCGGCGTACAGGGCATCGACCAGCACCTGGTATTTCTGCGCGATGAAGCGGCGCCGGACCTTGCGGGTGCGGGTGAGCTCCTCGTCGTCGGCGTCGAGCTCCTTGTGCAGGACCAGGAAGCGGGCCACCTGCGCGCCGGCCATCACCGGGTCGGCGGCGAGGTCGGCATTGACCTTCTCGACGCACTCGCGCAGCAGCTGGTAGATCTCGGGCCGGGAGGCGAGATCGACATAGCCGGCATACGACAGGTTGCGGCGCTCGGCCCAGCTGCCGCAGGCATCGAAGTCGATGTTCAGGAAGGCCACCACCCGGTCGCGCCCGTCGCCGAAAGCCACGGCTTCCTTGATGAAGGGGAAGAACTTGAGCTTGTTCTCGAGGTATTTGGGCGCAAACAGGCCGCCACCGGCGAGCTTGCCGACATCCTTGGCGCGATCGATGATCCGCAGGTGGCCGTCGGCGCCGAGGTAGCCGGCGTCACCGGTGTGGAACCAGCCCTGCGCATCGCGGACCTCGGCCGTGGCCTCGGGATTGCGGTGGTATTCGCGCAGCAGGCCGGGGCTGCGGATCAGCACCTCGCCGGCATCGGACACCCGCAGCTCCACGCCGTCCACCGGCGGGCCCACCGTGTCGGCACGCACCTGCCCGTTGGGCTGCAGGCAGACGAACACCGCGGTCTCGGTCGAACCGTAGAGCTGCTTCAGGTTGATGCCCAGAGAGCGGTAGAAGTCGAAGAGATCGGGGCCGATCGCCTCGCCGGCGGTGTAGGCGAGCCGCACCCGGCTCATGCCCAGCGAATTGCGCAGCGGCCCGTAGATGAAGAGCCGGCCGAGCGCGTAATGCAGGCGATCGATCACGCCCACGCCGGCGTCGCCATCGAGGATGCGACCGCCCACCCGGCGCGCCAGCGCCATGAAGTGGCGGTACAGCCAGCGCTTGGGGCCGGCGGCGTCCTCCATGCGGATGGTCACCTGGGTGAGCAGCGCCTCCAGGACCCGCGGCGGGGCGAAGTAGTAGGTGGGCCCGATCTCGCGCATGTCGGCGGCCACCGTGGCCTGCGACTCGGGGCAGTTGACCGTGAAGCCATTCAGCAGCCACTGCACGTAGGAGAAGATGTTCTGCCCCAGCCAGGCCATGGGCAGGTAGGCGAGCACCTCCTCGCGCGGGCCCAGGCCCTCCATGCGCGAGGCCACCGCCGACATCGACAGCAGGTTGCGGTGGGTGTGCACCACGCCCTTGGGGGTGCCGGTGGTGCCCGAGGTGTAGAACATGGCCGCGGGGTCGTCGGGCGAGCCCTTCGCGATCTCGGCGCGCACGAAACCGGGATGGCTGGCGAGCAGGCCGCGACCGAGCTCGATCAGGCGATCGAAGGAGAGCAGCTGCGGCTGCCGGTAGTTGCGCAAGCCGCGCGAATCGTCGAACACCACATGCCCGAGCCCGGGGTGGCTGGCCAGCACCTCGAGCATCTTGTCGACCTGCTCCTGGTCCTCGACCACCGCGAAGCCGATGTCGGCGTTGCGGCACACGAAGGCCATCTCGCTGGCGGCGGCGTCCTGGTAGAGCGGGACCGGCACCGCGCCGAGCGATTGCGCGGCGAGCATGGCCACATAGAGGTTGGGCCGGTTCTCGCCGACCAGCGCGAGGTGGGCGCCACGGGCCAGGCCCAGGCTGGACAGCCCGGCGGCCGCAGCCTCGGCGCGCTCGACCAGCTGCCGCCAGGTGACGGTCTGCCAGATGCCCAGGCGCTTCTCGCGCATGGCCGGCGCATCCGGACGGGCAGCGGCGTGGCGCAGCGCCAGCGTCGGGAAGGTGGCGTCGCCCAGCGCGCGTACCCGCTCGGTGTCGGTGTTCAGGGGATCCATCGGGTTCTCATCACGGTGGCTCGAGCGGCCGCCGGCAAGCGCCGGCGCACGCCGATCAGACCACGAGAGACTTACCCGGGGCTGACCGCGGGCGCAAGCAAGCCCCGGCGAGGCCGGGGGCTACTGCCCTACTTCTCGTAGACGAAGAACCCGCGCCCGCTCTTGCGGCCGAGCATGCCGGCGTCGACCATCTCGCGCAGCAGCGGCGCGGGCCGGTACTTGGGGTCGTTGAAGGCGCCGTAGAGCACCTCCATGACCGCCAGCAGGACATCGAGGCCGACCATGTCGCACAGCGCCAGCGGGCCGATCGGGTGGTTGCAGCCCAGGCGCATGCCGGCGTCGATCTCCTCGGCGCTGGCGATGCCCTCCTGCAGGGTGAACACCGCCTCGTTGAGCATGGGGCACAGGATACGGTTGACCGCGAAGCCGGCGCTGTTGCGCACGCCGATGGGGGTCTTGCCCAGGGTGCGCGAAAGCTCGGCCACCTCCTCGACCGTGGCCTCGGTGGTGCGCAGGCCACGGATGATCTCGACCAGCGCCATCACCGGCACCGGGTTGAAGAAGTGCATGCCCACGAAGCGCTCGGGCCGGCTGGTGGCCGCCGCAAGGCGCGTGATGGAGATGGACGAGGTGTTGGTGGCGATGATCGCACCAGGGCGCAGGATGCGGTCGACCGCCTGCAGGATGCGGATCTTGACGGCCTCGTTCTCGGTGGCGGCCTCGATCACCAGATCGGCCTGGGCAAGGTCACCGGCCTCGGTGGTGGTGCGGATGCGGGCCATGACCTGGGCCTTGGCCTCCTCGGTCAGCGCACCCTTGCGCACCGAGCGGTCGAGCGAGCCCGAGATGGTCTTGAGCGCACGCTCGAGGGCGGCGGCGTTCACATCCTGGACGATGGCCTGCAGGCCGGCGAGCGCACACACCTGCGCGATGCCGTTGCCCATGGTGCCGGCGCCGATCACGCCGACGGTCTCGATTGCCATTGGGTTTCCTCCCTGAGAGAAGCCCGCAAGGATACGCCAGCCCGACCGCGCCCCGGCCTGAAATCGTCGATAATTCCGGCTTGCCGGCCAGATCCGCGCCGCCCCCCGCGACCCACCGCAGGACCGCCACCATGACCGATCTCTCCGAGGCGAAGAAGCTCGCCGAGTACCGCGCCACGAACAAGGTTCGCTTCGTCACCGCCGCCTCGCTGTTCGACGGCCACGACGCGTCGATCAACATCATGCGTCGCATCCTGCAGAGCATGGGCTGCGAGGTCATCCACCTGGGCCACAACCGCTCGGTGCGCGAGATCGTCGACTGCGCGCTCCAGGAAGACGCCCACGGCATCGCGGTCAGCTCCTACCAGGGCGGCCATGTCGAGTACTTCAAGTACATGATCGACCTGCTGCGCGAGGCCGGCGCCTCGCACATCAAGGTCTTCGGCGGCGGCGGCGGGGTGATCGTGCCGGCCGAGATCCGCGAGCTGCACGAGTACGGCGTGACCCGCATCTACTCGCCCGAAGACGGCCAGCGGCTGGGCCTCGCCGGCATGATCGGCGACATGATCCAGCGCTGCGACAGCGACCTTGCCGTGCTGGCGCCGGCGGCACTGTCGGCCATCCAGGCGCCGCCCGCGGGCGACGCCGAGGGGCTGGCCCGCTCGCGGCGCGCGCTGGCGCAGCTGATCACCGCCCTCGAGAACGGCACGCCGCCGGCGGGGCTGGATGCCGCCGGCTTCGACGCGCTGCGCCAGGCCCTGCATCGGCAGGCCGACACCGTGCGCACCCCCGCGCTGGGCATCACCGGCACCGGCGGCGCCGGCAAGAGCTCGCTCACCGACGAGCTGGTTCGCCGCTTCCGGCTCGACCAGGACGACGCCCTGCGCCTGGCCATCATTTCCGTGGATCCCACCCGCCGCAAGAGCGGCGGTGCGCTGCTCGGCGATCGCATCCGCATGAATGCGATCAACCACCCGAACGTGTTCATGCGCTCGCTGGCCACCCGTGAGGCCGGCAGCGAGGTCAGCCGCGCCCTGCCCGATGTGATCGCCGCCTGCCGCGTGGCCGGCTTCGACCTGATCGTGGTCGAGACCTCCGGCATCGGCCAGGGCGACGCGGCGATCGTGCCGCTCGTCGATGCCACGCTGTATGTCATGACCCCCGAGTTCGGCGCCGCCAGCCAGCTCGAGAAGATCGACATGCTCGACTTCGCCGACTTCGTGGCGATCAACAAGTTCGACCGCAAGGGCGCCGCCGATGCGCTGCGCGATGTCGCCAAGCAGTACCAGCGCAACCGCGAGCAGTGGAACCGCCGCCCCGACGAGATGCCGGTCTGGGGCACGCAGGCCAGCCGCTTCAACGACGACGGCGTCACCGCGCTCTACCAGGGCATGCTGCCGCGCCTGACCGAACTCGGCCTGCGCCTGCCGCTTGCCGGCCAGACCGATCCGGCGCGCCCGGGGCGGCTGCCGGCGGTGGTGGCGCGCCACTCCTCCAGCCAGGTGGTGATCGTGCCGCCGCAGCGCACGCGCTATCTGGCCGACATCGCCGACACGGTTCGCGGCTACAAGCAGCGCGCCCGAGCGCAGGCGCGCCTGGCGCGCGAGGTGCAGCAGCTGCGCGAGAGCCGGCGCATGCTGCACGAGGCCAACCCCGGGAAGCACCGCGCGCTCGAGGCCCTCGAGGAACAGGCCGCGCTGCGCGAGGCCCGGCTCGAGGCCGACGCCCGTGCCCTGCTCGCTGCCTGGCCGCAGGTGCGCCAGGACTACGCCGGCGACGAGCTGGTGGTCACGGTGCGCAACCGCGAGATCCGCACCGAGCTCACCCGCACCAGCCTGTCGGGCACCCGCATCCGCAAGGTCGCGCTGCCCGGCTTCGAAGACCACGGCGAGCTGCTGAAGTGGCTGCTCCTCGAGAACCTGCCTGGCTCGTTCCCGTACACCGCTGGCGTTTTCGCCTTCAAGCGCGAGGGCGAGGACCCCACCCGCATGTTCGCCGGCGAGGGCGATCCGTTCCGCACCAACCGGCGCTTCAAGCTGCTCTCCGAGGGCATGCCCGCCAAGCGGCTGTCCACCGCCTTCGACAGCGTCACGCTCTACGGCCACGATCCGGCGCTGCGCCCCGACATCTACGGCAAGGTCGGCAACAGCGGCGTGAGCATCGCCACGCTCGACGACATGAAGGTGCTCTACGGCGGCTTCGACCTCTGCGACCCGGCCACCAGCGTGAGCATGACCATCAACGGGCCGGCACCCACGCTGCTCGCGATGTTCATGAACACCGCCATCGACCAGCAGATGGAGGCCTTCCGCCAGCGCGAGGGCCGCGAGCCCGACGCCGCCGAGTCGGCGAGGCTGCGCGCGCATACGCTGTCATCGGTGCGCGGCACGGTGCAGGCCGACATCCTCAAGGAAGACCAGGGCCAGAACACCTGCATCTTCAGCACCGAGTTCAGCCTGAAGGTGATGGGCGACATCGCCGAGTACTTCGTGCAGCACGATGTGCGCAACTTCTACTCGGTGAGCATCAGCGGCTATCACATCGCCGAGGCCGGCGCCAACCCGATCAGCCAGCTTGCATTCACGCTGTCCAACGGCTTCACCTTCGTGGAGGCCTACCTCGCCCGCGGCATGCACATCGACGACTTCGCGCCCAACCTGAGCTTCTTCTTCAGCAACGGCATGGACCCGGAGTACACGGTCATGGGCCGCGTGGCGCGGCGCATCTGGGCGGTGGCCATGCGCGACCGCTACGGCGCCAACGATCGCAGCCAGAAGCTGAAGTACCACTGCCAGACCAGCGGTCGCAGCCTGCACGCGCAGGAGATCCAGTTCAACGACATCCGCACCACGCTGCAGGCGCTGATCGCCACCTACGACAACGCCAACAGCCTGCACACCAACGCCTTCGACGAGGCGATCACCACGCCCACCGAAGACAGCGTGCGCCGCGC
>NZ_CEXFHW010000023.1:0-31243 GCF_982640115.1 Quisquiliibacterium sp.
GACAACGGCAAGATCCCGCTGCTGGGCGCGGTCCGCGAGGCCGAGCGGGCGCGTCTGGAAGGCGCGCCGGCGCGCGGCTACCTGCCCATCGAAGGCGTGGCCGCGTACAACGCCGCCGTGCAGCAACTGCTCTTTGGCGCCGGCTCGCCGCTGCTGGCCGCGGGCCGCGTGGCCACCTTCGAGGCCCTGGGCGGCACCGGCGGGCTGAAGATCGGCGCCGACTTCCTGCGCCGGCTGCAGCCCGGCGCGCGCATCTGGATCAGCGACCCGAGCTGGGAGAACCACCGCGCGCTCTTCGAGGCAGCCGGCTTCCCGGTGAACACCTACCCCTACTACGACCCGCAGACCCATGGCGTGCGGTTCGACGCGCTGATCGCCTGCCTGGAAGGGCTGCCGGCCAACGACATCGTGGTGCTGCATGCCTGCTGCCACAACCCCACCGGGGTCGACCTCGCGCCCGAGCAGTGGGCGCGCATCGTCGAGGTGGTGCGGGCGCGCGGCCTGATCGCATTCCTGGACTGCGCCTACCAGGGCTTCGGCGACGGCATCGAGGCCGACGCCACCGCGCTGCGCCGCTTCGCGGACTCGGGGCTGTCGTTCTTCGTGTCGAGCTCGTTCTCCAAGAGCTTCTCGCTCTACGGCGAGCGGGTGGGCGCGCTCTCGGTGGTCACCGCCGACCGCGACGAGACCGCACGGGTCACCAGCCAGGTCAAGCGGGTGATCCGCACCAACTACTCCAACCCGCCCACCCACGGCGCGTCGGTGGTGGCGGCGGTGCTGTCCACCCCGGCGCTGCGCGCGCAATGGGAAACCGAGCTCGCCGGCATGCGCGAGCGCATCCGCGCCATGCGCACCGCCCTGGTCGACAAGCTCAAGGCGCGCGGCGTGGCCCGCGACTTCAGCTTCGTCACCCGGCAGCGCGGCATGTTCTCGTACTCGGGCCTCACCAGCGCGCAGGTCGATCGGCTGCGCAACGAGTTCGGCATCTACGCGGTGAGCACCGGCCGCATCTGCCTGGCCGCGCTGAACAGCCGCAACCTCGACGCGGTGGCCGACGCCATCGCCACGGTGCTGAAGGACTGATCAGCCGGGCATCAGAGGATGCCCCGCTCCCGATACGGCGCGTGATCGTCCACGCGCTCGACGCCGAACCGGGTGAGATCAAGGCTCTGATAGCCACCAAAGGCGATCAGTTCGGCCACCGCGCGGCCCGCAGCGGGCGCGTGCATCATGCCGTGGCCCGAGAAGCCGGCCACGGTGTAGAGGTTGCGCAGCCCCCGGTTCCAGCGCCCGATCACCGGGTTGCCGTCGAGTTCGCACTGCTCGTAGAGGCCGGCCCAGGTTCGATGGCAGCGCGCTGCCTCCAGCGGCGGAAACCGGTGCGCCACGGCCGGCCACACCACCCGCTCGAAGTAGCCGTGGTCCACCGCGAAGTCCACCCCGCGGCGCGCCGAACCGTCCACCAGCCCCCCTGAAAAGCCCGCTCCTTCCGAGCGGAAGGCGAGCCGGGCGAGGTCCTTCACATAGGGCAGCCGCTCCATCGGCGCGCCACAGGTGAAGTAGTGCTCGTAGCGCTTGAGCGGCGACACCGGCAGGCGCATGCCCATGAGCGCAGCCACCTCGCCCGCCCAGGCGCCGGCCGCATTGACCACGGCCTGGGCCGCCAGGCACCCTCCCCCGGCCAGGCGCAGCGCGCTCACCTGGGTGGCGGTCACCTCGGCGCCTACCACCCGGTCGGCAAGGTAGAGCGCGCCTTGCGCGATGGCCTTGCGCCGCAGGCCGCGCAGCATCGCCTCGGGGTCGCACCAGCCATCCCGCGGGGTGTGCGCGCCGGCGCCGAGGTCATCGACCCGCATCGAGGGAAAGCGCTCGCGCAGTTCGGCGGGGCCGAGCAGGTCGACCTCGCAGCCGCGGGCGCGCTGCGCAGCCACATTGGCCTGCAGGCCGGCGACCTGATCGGGGCCCACCACGAAGAGATAGCCGCCTTCCACCCAGCCGATCTCCGCCGGATGGCCGGGCACCGAAGCGTGACGGGCGAAGTCGCGGATGAATTGCAGGCTGAAGAGCGACATGTCGATGTTCTCGGGGCACGAGAACTGCACCCGGCAGCCACCCGAGGCACGCGGCGTGGAGGCCAGGGCGTAGCTCGGGTCGGGCTCGATCACGCACACCGTGGCCCCGGGCGCGAGCTGTCCGAGGAAGAAGGCCACGGCCGATCCGATGACGCCACCGCCGATGATCGCGATGTCGCAGCGGGCGGGCGGGGTCGTCTCGGTCACGGGCTTACCAGCGGATGCCGCGCTCGCGCAGCAGGCCGATCGCGAGGTCGGGCCGGTCGGTCACCAGGCCGTCCACGCCCATGTCGAGCAGCCGGGCCATCGCCTCGGGTTCGTTGACGGTCCAGGCCAGCACCTTCAATCCCAGCGACTGCGCCTCGCGCACCAGCTCGGGCGTGAGCTCGCGCCAGAACGAGGACCAGTGGCTGCCGCCGGCCGCGCGGATCATGCGCGGAATGGAGCCGTGCCGCGCATGGGTGAAGCCGGCCACCCAGGGCGAGTCACGGCCGCTGCGCGCGCCGACGGTGTCGAGGCTGTCGAACTGCGCGGTGATGTAGACCGTGGGCACGCCGGGGTGGCTGCGCTGCACGGCCTGCAGGGTGCGCCAGTCGAAGGACAGGATCTGCACCCGGTCGAGCAGGCCGGCGGCGGTGATCTCGTCCATCAGCATGCGGGCGAAGACCTCCGGCTCGGGCGACTCGGCGGGGTTGAGCGGTGAGAGCTTGGTCTCGATGGCAAAGCGCACCCGGGTGTCGCCACGCTCGCGCACCAGGCGGAACAGGTCGCGCAGGCGCGGGATGCGCGCGCCATCGATCGGCTGCTGGCTGGCGAAGCTGCGGGCATAGCGGGTGCCGGCTCGGATGCGCCCGACATCCAGAGCCTGCACCTCGGCCAGGCTGAGGCTGAAGACCGCGGGCGCAGGCGGCTCGAGATAGCGGCCGGCGGCATCGCGGGTGATGTCGGGATTCAGCGTGCGGTCGTGGTGAACCACCAGCACGCCGTCGCGGGTGGGCACCACATCGAGCTCGAGGGTGCTCACGCCCAGGTCGAGGGTGCGCGCGAAGCCCTCCAGGGTGTTCTCCGGCCACAGGCCGCGAGCGCCGCGGTGGCCCTGCAGGTCGATCATGCGCGCGGGCGCGGCGGCTCGCGCGGGGTCAGCCGCGGCGGTGGCAACCGGCTGGGCGAGCGCCACACTGGTGAGCAGGGCAGCCAGGACGATGCCTGGGCGAAGCAGCATCACGGATCGGATTCCTTGGCGCAGCACGGAACGCGGTGTCAGTGGCGAAAGAAGAATTCGCCCACCACCTGGTCGTAGATGGCGGGCACCTGCTCATGGCCCACCGAGCGGGCGAGATTGACCACCTCGGTGCGCACGCTGCGCACCACCCGGTCGACACTCAGCCCGGGCTTGTGCATCTCGCGCAGGAACACGCGGGTGAACAGGCCGTTGGGGTCCTTGTCGTTGGGCCCGAGGCGGTCAAGTGCCTGCTGGCCGGCGCCGGCCGAAAAGATGACCATCTGGCCGGTGGCCGCGCTGGTGGGCGCAAGACCTCTGCCACCCAGACTGCGACCCGCCGTCTTGAAGGGGTTGTCGCGACAGGCATCGAGCAGGGCCAGGGTGAAGCGGGCCTTCTTCTCGGACATGTCGTCGAGCAGGCGCTGCAGCTGGATGGCCTCGTCGCGGATCTGATCCTCGCTCTCGCCGGCAATGTCCACCGGCAGCAGGTAGTTGCTGCCGCCGAGCTGAACGCCATGCCCGGCATAGAAGAACACCACTTCGTCGCCACCCTCGACCTGCGACTTGAACACCCGCAAGGCCTGTTTCATCTCGCGCTCGCGCAGGTCGAGCCGCAGGGTGACCTGGTAGCCCAGGCTCTGCAGGCTGGCAGCCATGGCGCGGGCGTCCTGGCGGGCATTGCTCAGGCGGGCCACCTGGGCGTAGCTGTCATTGCCGATGACCAGCGCGCGGCGTACCGCTGCGGCAGGCGCCGACGGAGTCGCAGCCTGCGCGCTGGCCTTCTGTGCCTCGAGCTGGGCGAGCTGCTCACGCAACCGGGCCAGTTCGGCGTCGCGCTGACGGGCCAGCCGGGCAGCCTCCTCTCGGGCACGGGCCTCGGCAGCCAGGCGCTCCTGCTCACGGGCGCGAGCCTCCGCAGTCTGGCGTTCCTGCTCGCGGGCGCGCGCTTCAGCAGCCAGCCGCTCCTGTTCGCGGGCACGGGCCTCGGCGGCCTGACGCTGCTCCTCGCGGGTACGCGCCTCGGCCGCAAGGCGTGCCTGCTCTCGGACACGGGCCTCGGCGGCCAGCCGCTCCTGCTCACGCGCGCGGGCTTCCGAGGCCAGCCGCTCCTGCTCAAGCACACGGGCCTGCGCAGCCTGTCGCTCCTGTTCGCGGGCACGGGCTTCGAGTGCCTGCCGTTCCTGCTCGCGCGCCCGACGCTCATCCTCGCGGGCCGCGATCTCGCGGCGCAGCTGCTCGCGGGCGCGCTCGGCATCGGAAGCCGGCGCCTCGGCCACGCGGGTGAACCGATCGGCAGCCGCATCGAAACCGAGCAGCGGGTACTCCTGAGGCTGCTTGCCGAGGTAGGACTTGTCCAGGCGCTCGATGTAGCTGGCCATCCAGCCATGAAGCGCCACGGCACTGGGTGCATCGGCATCGGCGCGAACCTCATCGCGCAGCTTGCGCGCCGAGGAACCCACGGGCTGGCGCATGAAGATCTCCATCTCCATGCCATCGCGCACCTTGAAGACCTTCAGCAGCGCGACATTGAGCGCGTCCTGCCGCCGGCCGGAAAGTTCGCCGATGTCGAAGTCGACCTCGTAGTAGTTACGCCAGAACTCGCTCATGGCAGCGGCGTTCACCGCGCGCAGGCCCGAACAGCGGTTCTCCAGCGCGGTTGGCAGAGTTCCGTACTGGTTGAGCAGCAGCGTGTTGTTGGGAAGCCGGCAGACCGAGTTCGCCCAGAAGGAACCGCTCGCCTGCCCCGTGTACACCACCATCATCGGCATCAGCGCAGCCTCGTCGAGGTTGCGCAGGAAGTAGCCTGTCCAGCGGTTCAGGTTCGGCGGATTGCGCCGCTCGCCGAGTTGCTGACGCACGGCAACCAGCTTCCACTGGCCCTCGGGAAGCGGGACGCTGCGCCCGGACCCCAGGGCGATCACACCGCTGAGCAGGGCGCCCTCCTGGGGCTGTGCCTGCAGACTTGCACCCGAGAACAGCAGGAAGATCGCGGCAAGAACCCGCACGAAGGCTGGCAGGAGGGCAGGGGCGCGTCGAAAGGTTTGCACGGGGGGCGTTTGAAGTCGCGCCGCGAAGTCTAGACGCCGGCCCTGTGGGTGTACAGAAAGCCGCCGCAGCGGCCGATCAGACCCGCCCGACGGAGGGCGGGAAGCGGCCCGCGCCTTGCCGTCCCGGGCCCAAGCCGCTATGATTGAGGGCTGCATTCCCCGATAGCTCAGTCGGTAGAGCGCCGGACTGTTAATCCGTAGGTCCCTGGTTCGAGCCCAGGTCGGGGAGCCAAAAAATCAGTTGTGAATCAAGCGCTTGGAGCTTCTGGCCCCAGGCGCTTTTTTCTTGGCGGGGTCACTGTTGGGCTCCGATTAGCCACCATGCAGCGGCCGGTACCGCGAAAGCGCGCTCCGTCAGCGATGAACCGCGCGCCGTGGTTCGCATCTCCCGCGGAACCCGCAGACATACGTTGAAGACCAACTGGCGCGGCGGCGCGCTCTTGAATCTCCTCGAGCACCACGCCGCGAGATAATGCTCTTCGATGTCGCCCCCACCGCCACCGCCCGCCCAGCCACGCAACCCGCTGCATGGGAAGACGCTCGAGCTTATTCTGACCGAGCTGGTGGCGCACTACGGCTGGAACGGCCTCGCGCAACGCATCGCCTTGCGTTGCTTCAGCATCGAACCGAGCATCGGATCCAGCCTCAAGGTTCTGCGCAAGACACCCTGGGCCCGCGAGAAGGTGGAGAGCCTGTATCTGTTCATGCTCCGTGACCTGCGGCGCGCCGGCCCGCCCCGCACAGCGGGATGAACGCCGATCCCACCGAGAAGTATCTGTCGGCCTACCCGGCCGAACTGCGGGCGCAGGTGCGGGTGCTGATCGCCGAAGGACGTTTGGCCAAGAGCCTCGAGCGGCGCTATCCCGAGCGCCACGACATCGCAAGCGATCACGCGTTGTACGACTACGTGACGGCTCTGAAGACCCGCCACATGCGCGGCGCCGGGCCGCTGGCCAAGGTGCGCTATGACAGCCGTCTGCACCTGACCCACCAGGCCCTGGGCACCCACACGGCGGTGTCGCGCCTGCAGGGAGGTAATCTCAAGGCGAAGCGCGAGATCCGCATCGCCAGTCTCTTTCGCGAGGCACCCGCCGCGTTCCTGCGGATGATCGTCGTGCATGAAGTGGCGCACCTGAAGGAGCGCGAGCATGACAAGGCGTTCTACGCCCTGTGCACGCATATGGAGCCGGACTACCACCAGCTCGAGTTCGATGTCCGCCTGTGGCTCACCGGGGTGGAGACCGGGGTTCTGCATGCGGAAGCACCGCGTGCGCGGTGATCCTGGTGGTTGGGGCTGCAAGGTCAGACCGGGTGCGGCTACTCGGGCTCGGCGTGGGGCTACACCTGCTGCCCCTACAGGCGCGAGACCCGGTTCTGACTCAAGCCCAGCCGCGCGCCCACTTCGGCCTGCGTCAGGCTCCGCTGCTTGCGCGCGGCGCGCAGCAGCTGGCCGAGCTGGGCGGCGGTCAGCCGGGGCTGGGCAGCAGAAGTCGGGAAGGAGCTTGAGGCGGTCATGGCGCATCTGTCTTTCAGATAAAGGCAAAGTATTCGCGAAACAGATATATCGCGAGTAGCTGTATTTCAGATGCCATTTGCTGCCCGTGACAACGTCCTCCGACGCCCCCTCGAGCCAGGTCAGACGGATCATCGCCACGCTCCTTGAAGAACCCGTGCCCCGATTCCGCACCGGGCAGCAAGCGCAGAAACCCGAGACAGCGACGATCACGCAGGCTCATCCCGTGAGCCCACCACACCCTAATCTCCACCCGTTTCACACAGCACCCGGGGCGAGTTCATCCGAATTGCAGGCCCCTGCCAACCGGCGCAACCACTGCTAAAGAGGAGTTCAGCATGAACCTCGCGCCCTACGCGCTCTACCCGCACCAGGTCACCGGTGTGGCGTTCCTGGCCAGTCGCGGCCGTGCCATCCTCGGCGACGACATGGGCCTGGGCAAGACCCGCCAGGCCATCATCGCCATGAAGGAATCCGCCCCGGGCGGCGTCTTCCTGGTCATCTGCCCCGCCTCGCTCAAGCTCAACTGGGCGCGCGAGATCCGCCTCGTTGACCCCGCCGCCCGCATCGAGGTGCTCGGCGTGGCGGGTCACCAGCACCCGCAGCCGCAGTGGGTGATCGTCAACTACGACCTGCTCACCCGCCACGGCGAACGCCTGCGCGCCGTGCCCTGGACCGGCGTGGCCCTGGACGAAGCCCACTTCATCAAGAACGCCAGCCAGCGCTCCTCGCAGGCGCTCAGGCTCCTGGGCGTGTCGGACGACAAGCGCGCGGGCGTGTCCGGCCCGCGTCTGGTGTTCCTGCTCACCGGCACGTCCATGCCCAACCGGCCGCGCGATCTCTTCAACCTGCTGCGCGCGGTGGGTCATCCAGCGGCGCGCAGCTTCATCGCCTTCGCGCGCCAGTACTGCGGCGCCTATCGCAACAACTACGGCTGGGTGACCGATGGCGCCTCGAACCTCGCCGAGCTCAACCTGCTGCTCAAGGAGGTGATGCTTCGGCGCCGGAAGGACGATGTGCTGGAGTTGCCGCCCAAGATCCGTTCCTGGGTGCCGGTTCAGATCAGCATCGAGTCGGCGTGGAACGCCAACCAGGACTTTCTCGAGTGGTTCCTGCGCGCCGACGCCAGCCGCCCCAATGACACCGAGTTCCTGGCCCGCATCACCCGGCTGCGCCTGGCCCTGCACAAGGCCAAGCACGCGGCCTGCGCCGAACGGATCCGGGATGTGGTGGCCACCGGCCAGAAGCTCATCGTCTTCACCGCGTACACCGAGGGCATCACCAGGCACAGGAAGGCGTTGGGCGCGCAGGCGGTCAGCATCACCGGCGCCGACACCGCGAAGCAGCGCATGGCCGCCATGGACGCCTTCCAGAACGACCCCGGCGTGACGGTGATGCTGTGCAACCTGATCGCCGGCGGCGTGGGACTGAACCTCACCGCGGCCACCCATGTGATCTTCCAGGATCTCGACTGGGTGCCCGCCAACCACCTGCAGGCCGAAGACCGCTGCTACCGCATCGGCCAGAAGCGGCAGGTCACGGTGGAATACCTTCTGGCCGAAGGCACGCTCGATGGCTACATCGCCCGCCTCCTGGAAGCGAAGCTGCGACTGGTCCAGGCCGTGGAGGCTGATGAGCTGCCGGATGCATCGCTCCTGAACGAACTCCAGAATGAGCTCGCCCGACTGGGCCCGGCGCTGCTTCAGGAGGCCAAGGCCGCCCGCGCCAGCGGCCAGGAGGGCACGCGCCTGGACATCATCGGCGAGATGGTGGCCGCCCTGCCCGCCGACGCCCCGCTGCTGGAGACCGGCGCCTGGGAGTTCCCGAGCTCGAAGGATCCGAAAAAGTCATACCGAGTGAGCTTCGGCCGCGGCGGTCATCTGCAGTGCACCTGCCCAGGCTTCGAGTACCGCGGCGAGTGCAGGCATGTGCGCGAGGTGCGCAAGACGGCGCTGGCGATCTGAACCGGGCGGGCAGTGATGCGCGCGAACTTGATCTGGGTATCTCGCCCGCCTCAGCGCGGCAGACAGGCGCACACCCGCCGCGCCACGGCATCCCAGCGGAACGCCATCGCCCGGATCGGGCCGGCGCTGCGCAGGCGCGCGCGCAGCGCATCGTCCTGCGCCACCTGCGCCATGGCCGCGGCCAGCGCGTCGGTGTCGGCCGGATCGATGAGAAGCCCGTTGCCGGGGCCGACCACCTCGGGCAGCGAGCTGGTGTTGGCGGTGATCACCGCCGCGCCGCAGGCCATGGCCTCGAGCACCGGCAGGCCGAAGCCCTCCCGCCACGACGGGAAGACCAGCGCCGTGCAGCCGCGGTACCAGGTGGCCAGGGTCTGGTCATCCACCGGCCCGATGAAGCGCAGCCGGGCCTCGATGCCGAGCTGCCGGGCGACGGCCAGCGTGGGCGCATCGGGCTGGCCGGTCATCACCAGCAGCCAGTCCCCATGCAACGGGCTGCGCGCGAAGGCCCGCAGCAGCCCGTCGACATTCTTGTGGCTGGCCCGGCTGCCCACATGCAGGAAATAGCCGGCAGCATCCACCGTGGCCGCCTCGCCAGCGGGCGAGAACCCATCGGCCACGCCATGGCCCACCACCACGATCTTCTCGGGCGACGCGCCCGACCACTCGAGAATGTCCTGCCGCGCATGCTCCGAACCGGTCAGCACTCGCCAGGCCCTGGCGATGCCGGGACGCACGACGCTCGCGTAATAGGCGCGGCGTACCGCCGTGGACTCGGAGGCCACGCGAAGATGGGTGAGGTCGTGAATGCAGAACACGAAGGGCAGCCGCGACCACAGCGGCGGGTTGAAGCCCGGGCTGAAGTAGCAGCCTTCGCGCTGGCGCGCGAGCGCAAGGCTGATGGCCAGAGGATCGACCGGCGAGAGCTTGGGGCCCCAGATCGGCAGCGCGCGCGCACCCGGTATGCGCGGAAAGAGCTCGGTGGCGAAACGGCCGATGCCGTGCAGCCCCGCCCAGCGCATGTCGACATGCACCGGAGAGCGATGCAACACTTCAACCCCTGCCGGCGCACTCATGCGCGGATTCTCCCTGCATCAAGGTTCGCGTGATCCTGGTCGTCGTCGTCAATTGGAATGGAGCCCGGCACACCGCCACCTGCCTGGACAGCCTTGCGCGGCAGCAGGGCGCGCGCTTCGATCTGGTGGTGTGCGACAACGCCTCCCATGATGACTCGCCGCAGGCCATCCTCGCCCATCTGCAGGCGCAATGGGGCTGGCGCGTCACCGCGCACGCGGAAACTGCGAGCCCCGCTGCGGGTGATGCCACCTCGGTGCAGGCACTGGCCCCGCCGCCGTCGGGCACCGCCGCGCCGCAGTCCGCCTGGGGCCGCCTCTGGCTGTGGACGCTCGCGCGCAACCGCGGGTACGCCGGCGGGGCCAATGCGGTGCTGCGATGGGGCATGCAGGCCGGCTATGACGCCTTCTGGGTCCTCAACAACGACCTCAGCCTTGCGCCCGACGCGCTGGCGCAGGTCTGCGCGGTGGCCGCGCAGGATGAACGCTTCGGCCCGATCGGCTCGGTGCTGATGCACTGGAATGACCCCGACCGGCTGCAGGCGCTGGCCGGCCGGTATCACCGACTGATCGCCACCGGCTCGCACCTCACCGCCTGGCCTGCCACCGACAGGGCGGTGCTCACCCCGGTGGACTACCCGGTGGGCGCCTGCCTCTACGCCAGTCGGCATCTGCTCGAACGGGTGGGCCCCATGGACGAGCGCTACTTCCTCTACTACGAGGAGATCGACTGGGCCGAGCGCGCCCGTCGCGCGGGCTTTCGGCCCGCCGTGGCCCTGCGCTCACGGGCCCGGCACCGCGAGGGCGCAAGCACCGGCTCGCCGCAGGGCGTGCGCAACAAGTCGCTGCTCTCGGAACACTTCGGCGCGGTCAATCGGCTGCGGGTCACGCGGCGTTTCTGGCCCTGGCTGTGGCCGCTGGTCTGGGCGAGCCTGGGTCTGGTGGTCGCGGATCGGCTGCTGCATGCGGAATGGGCGCGGGCCGGCGTGGTGCTGCGGGTGATGGCCGGGCGGCGTGCGCCGCCACCGGCGATGGCGCGCAAGATCGGCTGGTGAGGTCGACTGGAAGCGGCCCCTGGACGAGGACCGTCACCGGCCCCCGGGTGGGCGCCTGCAAGCCATGGCCGATGCGAGCCCGACGATCAGGCCAGGATGACGATGTCGCTGTACCGCGCCAGCACGGGATCGGCGGTGAGCAGACGCAGCGGCTCTGCCAGCGCCTGGGCGAGCAGGAGGCGGTCGAAGGGATCTTTGTGGTGGGCGTCGAGCGCCGCCACACCGGCGGCGTGCGAGGCTCGAACCGGCAGTTCGATGAAGCCGCTGGGCTCGATGGCTGCAGCAAGCTGATGAGGATCTGCCTTGAGCCGCCCCAGGCGCACCTTGATGGCGATTTCCCAGAGGGACGCTGCCGAGACATGGACCTCACTGGCGTCCTGAATAAGGCGCCGGGCTGCGGGTTTCAGCCGGGATGAACCAGTCAGCGCCCACAGGAAGATGTGGGTATCCAGCAGCAGCCGCATCAGCGCCCCTCGAAGCCCGCCAGCAGTTCGTCGGGCAGCGGTGCATCGAAGTCGTCGGCAATCTTCAGCTTGCCCCTGAGCAGCCCGAAAATCACCGGGCGTCGTGCGGACGCGAGGGCTGTGATCCGGACAAGCGGCTTGCCATGCCGGCTGACGATGACATCCTCCCCCGAGGCGGCCTTGTCCACCAGCTGGGACAGCTGGGTCTTTGCGGCATAGATGTTCACGCTTTCCATTGCCGTCCTCATTCCAGAATCAAACAGACTAAGTCTAATCTGATTCTTGGCGAACAGCCAACGGCAGGCCCAGGATGAGGCTGCCGGCGGACGACGACGCCTCAGCGCCGCGCGCCAGCCTCGTACCAGCCGCGGCTGCGGTTGACGATGCGCACCACCAGCAGCATCACCGGCACCTCGATCAGCACACCCACCACCGTGGCCAGCGCGGCCCCTGATTCGAAGCCGAACAGGCTGATGGCGGCGGCCACCGCCAGCTCGAAGAAGTTGCTCGCGCCGATCAGCGCCGAGGGGCAGGCCACGCTGTGCGACTCGCCCAGCCGGCGATTGAGCCAGTAGGCCAGCGCGGCATTGCCGAAGACCTGGATCAGGATGGGCACCGCCAGCATGGCGATGACCAGGGGTTGCCGCAGGATGGCCTCGCCCTGGAAGGCGAAGAGCAGCACCAGCGTGGCCAGCAGAGCCCCGATGGACCAGGGGCCGATGCGGGCGAGCGCCGACTCGAGGGCAGCCTGCCCGCGCGCCAGCAGCGCCCTTCGCCAGACCTGGGCGATGAGCACCGGGATGACGATGTACAGCACCACCGAGGCCAGCAGCGTGTCCCAGGGCACGGTGATGGCCGACAGGCCCAGCAGCAGCGCCACGATGGGCGCAAAGGCAAACACCATGATGGCGTCGTTGAGCGCCACCTGACTGAGCGTGAACAGCGGATGGCCGCCGGTGAGCCGGCTCCACACGAAGACCATGGCCGTGCAGGGCGCCGCCGCCAGCAGGATGAGGCCCGCGACATAGCTGTCGAGCTGATCGGCGGGCAGCCAGGGCGCGAACACCTGGCGGATGAAAAGCCAGCCGAGCAGTGCCATCGAGAAGGGCTTGACCGCCCAGTTGACGAACAGCGTGACCCCGATGCCGCGCCAGTGCTGACGGACCTGATGCAGGGCACCGAAGTCGACCTTCAGCAGCATGGGGATGATCATCACCCAGATGAGCAAGCCCACGGGCAGGTTGACCTGCGCCACTTCCATGGCGCCGATGGCCTGGAACGGCCCGGGCAGCCACCGGCCGAGCGCGATGCCGGCCACGATGCACAGCGCCACCCAGACGCTGAGGTAGCGCTCGAAGCGGCTCATGGGCGCGGGCACCGGGTCGGGCCGCCGGCCCGGGAGGTCGGCCATCGGGCTATCGCCGACCGATCTCGCGCACCTCGCGCTGGATGGCCATGCGATCGAGCGAGGCCAGCGGCAGCGCCAGCATCAGCTCGATGCGGCGCTTGAGCACCATGGCGGTGTCGCGGAACACCTTGTCCTTCTCCTCATCGGTGCCCTCGAAGAGCGCCGGATCGGCCACCCCCCAGTGCGCGGTCATCGGTTGACCGGGCCAGACCGGACACACCTCCCCCGCGGCCTTGTCGCAGACCGTGAACACGAAGTCGAGTTCGGGCGCACCCGCACCCGCGAACTCGCTCCAGTCCTTGCTGCGATAGCCGTCGGCAGGCATGCGCAGGGCCGCCAGGGCCTTCAGGGCGAAGGGGTGCACCGACGGGCCGGGATGACTGCCGGCAGAGAACCCGCGGAAGCGCCCTTGGCCGAGGCTGTTCAGGATGCCTTCGGCCATGATCGAGCGCGCCGAGTTGTGGGTGCACACGAAGAGAACATGGTAGGTCTTGTCGCTCATGGGGACTCCGATGCGGGGCGGGCGCGGGTCAGCGGGCGGCGCCGGTGACGCCGCGAGCTTCTTGCGGGGTACCGCCCATGGGCTGCGCATCGCGTTCGTGCCTGACAGGCAGCCCCAGGGTGATCAGCCAGCAGATCAGCAGCGTGGCCGCCGAGCCGATCAGCGTCAGCAGCAGGCCGCCCCACTGGTAGAGCAGACCCGAAAGCAGGGTGCCGAAAAACCGTCCCAGCGCGTTGGCGGCGTAGTAGAAGCCGACATCCTCGGCCGCCTTCTCGGAGCCGGCGTAGGCAAGCACCAGGTAGGAATGAACCGAGGAATTGACTGCGAAAGCAAAGCCGAACAGGGCCAGCCCGCTCACGACCACCCACTGCAGGTTGGGCACCTGAAGAGCAACCAGGCCCGCCAGCCCGATCGGTACCAGCGCAAGCAGCGCAGACCACAGCCGGGCAGCAGGAACCTCGGCCGACAGGCCGTCATCGCTGCGTCGGACGAGCGCCGGCGCGGCGGCCTGGACCATGCCATAGCCGATGGTCCACAGCGCGACGAAGCCGCTGACCATCGTGAAGCTCCAGCCCGAGGCGTACAGGAAGACCGGGACGCCGACCACGAACCAGACATCGCGCGCCCCGAAGAGGGCCACCCGCGCGGCGGCGAGCAGATTGATGCCGCGGTTCTTGGCAAACAGCTCGCGCGCCGACGCCGAAGCCTTGCTCCTGCCCATCATGGGCGGCACGAAACCGACAACCCCCAGGAGCACGATCGCCAGCAAGCCGGCCATGATCCAGAGCGCGTGCTGGAAGCCCGCGCCCTGCAGCAGCACCCCGCCCAGGAAGAAGCCCACGCCCTTCATCGCGTTCTTGCTGCCGGTGAAAAAGGCAACCCAGCGGAACAGCTGCCCGGAGGCTTCGCCCGCCGTGGCCTTGATCGCCGACTTGCTGGCGGTCTTGGTGAGGTCCTTGGCCACCCCGCAGACACCCTGCGCCGCCACCACCCAGGCCACCGACATGGCGACCGACCAGTCCGGCGACAGCGCCGACATCAGCAGGAACCCGCCGATCTCGGTGACCAGGCCGACGGTGAGCATGCGCTTGATGCCATAGCGTGTGGCGAGCCACCCGCCGATCAGGTTGGCCACCACCCCCATCGCCTCATAGAGCAGGAACAGGAAGGCCAGCGTGAACGGCGAGTAGCCCAGGCGATAGAAGTGCAGCAGCACCAGCATGCGCAGCGCGCCGTCGGTGAGGGTGAACCCCCAGTAGGCGGCGGTGACGATGGCGTAGTTGCGGGTGCCGGCGTGCATGAACGGCTCAGACCCCGTGACGCTGCAGCTGACAGGCGAGATCGACCATGCGGCAGGCGTAGCCCATCTCGTTGTCGTACCAGGCATAGACCTTCAGCAGGGTGCCGTCGGTGACCATCGTGGAGAGGGCATCGACGATCGCGCTGCGGGTGTCGCGCGCATAGTCGGCACTGACCAGCGGCCGCTCCTCGTAGCCGAGGATGCCGGCGAGCGGCCCGCGGGCCGCCGCGGCGAACAGCGCATTGACCTCGGCGGCACTGGCCTCCCGCCTGAGCTCGAAGACGCAGTCGGTGAGCGAGGCATTGAGCACCGGCGCGCGCACCGCGTGGCCGTTGAGCTTGCCCTTGAGTTCGGGATAGATCAGGGCAATTGCGGTGGCGCTGCCGGTGGTGGTGGGGGCCAGGCTGAGCATGGCGCTGCGCGCGCGACGCAGATCCTTGTGGGGCGCATCGACCACCCCATTGGTGTTGGTGGGATCGTGGATGGTGGTGATCTGGCCGTGCCGGATGCCGATCGCCTCGTGAACCACCTTGACCACGGGCGCAAGGCAGTTGGTGGTGCACGAGGCCGCCGTCACGATCCGGTGCCTTGCCGGCTCATAGAGGTGATCATTGACACCCACCACGATGTTGAGCACATCGCCGACCTTGACCGGTGCGGCCACGATCACGCGCCGTGCGCCGCGATCGAGGTGGCCTCGCAGGGTCTCGGGGGTGAGGAACTTGCCGGTGCACTCAAGCACCAGGTCCACGCCGAGATCACCCCAGGGGATGTCCGCCGGGCTGGCATGCTCGGAAAAGCCCAGGCGCCGGTCATCGATGCGGACGGCGTCATGGCCGTCGGCGCTGATGCGGCTTCGCCAGCGGCCCTGCACGCTGTCGAACTCGATCAGATGGGCGGTGGCTGCGGCCCCACCCTTCAGCTCGTTGAGATGCACCACCTCGAGCCGATTGCCGGCCCGGGGGTCATCAGCCGGACGCTGTGCCGCGCCCAGCGCCGCACGCAGGGCCAGACGCCCGATGCGGCCCATGCCGTTGATGCCCACTCGCACGATAACGCCCCCGAAAGGAATGCGGCCAACCCTGCACGCTAGCGCCGGCTGATGACCGGTTCATGACAGCGGCCCATGGTTGCGCCAAGGCGAGCGCCCTGGACACACGCCCTCGCCGGACCGGCCGACCCTTCAGCAGCAGGACCCGCCCGACCGGATCGGGACAGCCACCGGCTTGCCGCGCGCCACCGGGGCGCAGCAGGCGCTGCCCTGCGCCGAAGGCTCGTTGAACACCGGAATGCTGCCCAGGGTGTGGAAGTGCTCCCAGGCGATGCCCTGCGGATCGGTCACCCAGTGCTTCTCGCTGCGCGCGTAGCAACAGGTGGTGTCGCCCTCGTCCAGCAGGGCCAGATCGGCGGCCTGGGCCCGTGCCCGCAGGCCCGCGAGTTCTTCGGGGTCATCGGCCTGGAAGCCGAGGTGATCGATGCCGGGCCGGCTGCCGCGGGTGGAGATCGCGAAGTTGATGCGGGGATCGTCGAGCATCCACTTGGCGTAATCGGCCTCCACCCGGGTGGGCTCGGCCGCAAACAGGGTGGAGTAGAAGCCGATGCTCCTGGCGAGATCATCGACATGCAGATGCACATGGAAGCGTTTCATGGGGTTCTCCGGGTCAGCAGGCAGTGCGGCGCCGGGCACCGGCCGGGGCGCAGGGCTTGCCCATGCAGCAGTGCGCCGTGAGATAGACCAGCAGGTCGTTCATGCGACCGAGGGCGGGACGGTAGTGCAGGTTGCGCCCCTCCCGCTCGGCGCTGACCAGATCGGCATGGACCAGCTCCTTGAGGTGGAAGGACAGCGTGGAGGCGGGGATGTCGAGCATGGCCGAGAGCGCCCCGGGCGTCATGCCCTGGGGCCCCGCCCCGACCAGCGCGCGAAACACGCGCAGGCGGGCCTGCTGAGCCAGAGCAGCGAGTGCGGCAACGGCAGTTTTCTCATTCATGTTTCCAAGTTTATAGAAATATGGATGCGTGTCAAGTGATGGAACCGCGCTGCCGCCAGGCCTGGGGCGCTGGCGTAGACTCGCAGACACCGCTCAGCACGGCCGCGCCCGCCGCTCTCCAATCTCCGCCCTGTTCCCGCGCCATGACCGACATCACCCTGCACCATCAAGGCCGGCGGCTGGCCGCCTCCACCTTCGGCCCGCGCGGCGCGCCGCCGGTGCTGCTGCTGCATGGCGTCACGCAGTGCCGCGACACCTGGGAAGAAGTGGCCCACCACCTCGCGCCGCGGCACGAGGTCTGGACCCTCGACTTCCGCGGCCACGGCCACTCCGACTGGGTGGCCGACTACGCCATGCAGGGCTTCCTGTCCGACGCGCAGGCCGCGCTCCACGAGATCGGCCGCCCCACGGTGGTCATCGGCCACTCGCTGGGTGGGCTGATCGCCGGCATGCTCGCCATCGAATCGCCCACGCCGCTGCGCGCGGCGCTGCTGGAAGACCCGCCCTGGTACTTCGGCGATCCGCAGGAGTACGCGCGTTCCGCCTTCCCGGGCCTGTTCACGCTCATGGGCGCGAACAAGCGCCGCATGGTCGAACAGGCCGCAGGCCTGGCCGACTACCTGCTGCTGGCACGCAACGCGCCCTCGCCCATGGGCGGCACCGCCGCCGACCACACCTCGGAGCGGCACCTGCTCAGCCGCGCCTCGGCCCTGCACCGGGTCGATCCCCGCATCTACGACTGGCTGCTGCAGCCGCTCGACATCAACCACACCGATCGCCGCTTCCGCTGCCCGGTGCGGGTCATCCAGGCCGACGGCGGCATGGGCGCGGCGCTGCTGCCCGGCCACGAGCAGCGACTGCTCGCCGCCAACCCGCAGGCCACGGTCACCGCCATGCCGGGATGCGGCCACGGCCCGCACTACACCCGCGCCTTCGAGTCCGCCTTCCTGGCCGAGGTGGACGCGCTGCTGATGAGCCTGCCCGCGGCCTGACCCTCACCCCCACCGCCATGCACCCAGCCTCACCCCCGCTCGCCCAACCACATATCGGCAAGGAAGTCGTCCTCGAGTCGCTCGCCCTGCTGCACCCCACCGCGCAGCTCTATGGGCGCATCCATGTCGGCGCCGGCGCCTCCATCTGGCCCTATGTGGTCATGCGCAGCGAAATGCACGAGATCCGCATCGGCGCGCGCACCAACCTGCAGGACTTCGTGATGGTGCATGTCGGGGTGAGCACCCCCACCGTGGTGGGCGAGGACTGCTCCATCACCCACCATGTCACGCTTCACGGCTGCGAGATCGGCGACCGCTGCCTGATCGGCATCAACGCCACCATCATGGACGGCGCGCGCATCGGCGCCAATTCCATCGTGGCCGGCCACGCCATCGTGATGCAGAACCAGGTCTTTCCGCCCAACTCGGTCATCGGCGGGGTGCCGGCCCGGCTGCTCACCACCCGCGACAATGGCGAAGCCAACCGCCGCAACGCGGTCTTCTACGAAACCATCGCGCGCGGCTATGTCCGCGGCGAGGAACGGCTTTCGCCCGAACAGGTGCGCGCCATCTACGAAGGCCCCGAGCTCCAGGCCATACCCCGCTGAGCGCTGCCCGGCCAGCCCCCCGTCCAACCGCCCTGCCCCGAGGATGCCGATGGGAACCTCCCACCGAACCCATGTGAGCTACATCGACCGCACGCGCGCCTACTACGCGGCGCTCGGCTACGAGAAGCCCTACCAGTACGCGCACCACACCGAGGTGCCCTTCGCGCCGCTGCCCCGGCCGCTCGCGCAATGCCGGGTGGCGCTGATCACCACCGCCAGCCCCTGGCCCGAAGACACCGACCAGCCGCTCAAGCCCTTCGAGCGGCGCGGCGTGTGGGCAGGCGACGCCACCCACCCGCCCGAGCGGCTCTACACCGACAACCTCGCCTGGGACAAGGAAAGCACCCACACCCGCGATGTCGAGACCTTCCTGCCGCTGCGGGCGCTGCGGGCGCAGGCCGAGGCCGGCCGCATCGGCAGCGTGAGCGCGCGGTACTACGGGGTGCCCACCGAGTACTCGCAGCTGCGCACCCTGCGCCAGGACGCGCCGGCCATCGAGACGATGTGCCGCGAAGACCAGGTCGACGCCGTCCTGCTCGCCGCGCTCTGACCCGTCTGCCACCAGACCGTGAGTCTGGTCAGCCGGTATCTGGAGTCCAGGGGCATCCCCACCGTGGTCATCGGCTCGGCGCGCGACATCGTCGAAGAGTGCGGCGTGGCCCGCTTCCTGTTCACCGACTTTCCGCTCGGCAATCCGGTGGGCAAGCCGGATGACCCGGCCATGCAGCGGGCGAGCGTGGGCCATGCGCTCGACCTGCTCGAGGGCGCCCGACTGCCGCGCACCACGGTGCAGACGCCCTGGCGCTGGAGCGAAGACGAATCCTGGCGGGAGGTCTATGCCCGCGTGGACCCGGCGCGCGCCGAGGCGCTGCGCCAGGAGGGCGAGGCCCGTCGGGCCACCTACCAGCAGAACCGCACGTAGTCAGGCCCTCGCCTCGAACACATAGGGATCGAGCGAGGCCTGCGCGGCCTCGCGCAGCGAGTGCCACTTCCTGGGCCCGCCGTAGTAGGCGAGGCTGCCGGGCTCGGCGTTGCCCTCGCCGTTGTAATAGGACAGGCAGTCGCGCAGCGGGCGGGTCATGAGGTCGGCGTCACGGCAGTGGGCCGCGTAGGCGTCCTCGGGCTCGCGGCGGATGTCCACCACCGCCGCGCCGCGCTCGCGCAGGGTGCGCAGCATCCACACCACATAGTCGGTGTGGGCCTCCAGACCGAGGATGAAGTTGAACTGCCCGCCGCCGCCCTGCGGGCCCGACATGATGAACAGGTTGGGAAAGCCGTGGCTGTGCAGCCCGAGAAAGGTGCGCACCCCGCCGCTTTGCCACTTGTCGCGCAGGCTCACGCCGTTGCGGCCGACGATCATGTTGAAGGTGGCGGTGGCCATCCACTGGAAACCGGTGGCATAGATGAGCACATCAAGCGGGTACTCCACGCCGTCATGCACCACGCCGCGCGGCGTGATCCGGCTCACCCCGAGCGGGGCGGTGTCCACCAGGGTGACATGCGGCAGATTGAAGGTGGGCAGGTACTCGTCGTGGAAGGTGGGCCGCTTGCAGCCGTAGGGGTAGTAGGGCTTGAGCGCCGCCGCGGTCTTCGGGTTGGTGACGATCGCATCCACGCGCGCGCGGATCTGCTCCATGATCCGGAAGTTGGTGTCGAGCTGCTTGCTGATCATCTCCTCGGGCGTGAGCTCGCGCTCATGCTGCTTGCGCTCCTTGAAGTCGGTCACCTTGCCCGAGAGATAGTCGTCGTTGCCCTGCAGCGCGGTGCGCCCCGAGGAGATGCGCGACAGGCGCTCTCGCCGGGCCAGCGCCCAGCCCGGCTCCTGCTTCCAGGCGGCGATCTCTTCCGGGGTGGTGGCGCGCTGGTCGCGCACATCGATGGTGGACGGGGTGCGCTGGAACACCACCAGCTCGCTCACCACCTTGGCCAGCTCGGGGATCACCTGCACGGCGGTGGCGCCGGTGCCGATGATGCCCACCCGCTTGCCGGCGAGGTCGACATGGTAGTTCCAGCGCGAGGTGTGGAAGGACTCGCCGGCAAAGCTCTCCATGCCTTCGATGCGGGCGAGCTTGGGCGTGGTGAGGATGCCGTTGGCGAGCACCACCGCCCTGGCCTGCATGCGATCGCCGCGGTCGGTGTGCACCAGCCAGCGCGCCTGGGCCTCGTCCCACACCGTCTTCTCGACGGTGGTGTGGAACAGGCACCGGTCGTAGAAGCCGGTGCGCTCGGCCACCAGCTGACAGTACTCCAGGATCTCGAAGCCCGACGCGAACTTCATGCTGGGGAAGTAGCCCATCTCCTCGAGCAGGGGCAGGTAGCTGTAGGCCTCGACATCGCAGGCGATGCCGGGATAGCGGTTCCAGTACCAGGTGCCGCCGACATCGCCGCCCTTCTCGCAGAAGCGCACATCGGTGAAGCCCGCCTTGCGCAGCTTGTGCCACAGCAGCAGCCCGCCGAAACCCGCGCCGATGACCAGCACCTCGCAGGTGTCGGTAAGCGGCTCGCGCGGCACGGGCGGGGCGGAGTAGACATCCTGCAGGTAGCGCGCGAACTCGCCCTCCATGGCCATGTAGTCGGCCGCCCCGCGGCGCGCCTCCTTGTAGTCGCGGTAGCGGGCCTGCTCCTGGGCGTTGAAGACCGCGCCGGGCGGTGGCGGCGGCAGCACCTTGAGCGACTCGTCGGTGACGGCGGAGTAGCCCTTGCCGGCGATGCGCTCGGTGGCCTTGGCGGCGCGGGTGCTGAAGGACTTGAGCCCGGTGGCGGGGTCGGTGCGGACGGCTGGCGTCATGAGGGGCTCCGGAACGAGACGACGAACGGCGCCTGCCGGGCAGGACGACGATCAGTAGGTGACAGGCGCGACACGCCGCGCGGCAGGCTGAGCGTACTCGGTGAGCTCGATGCGCTCGCCCTCGATCACCCGTCCATCGACACGGGCGACGCTCTCGAGTGCCAGAAAACCGCGCATCTTCTCGGGCGCCACCCAGGCGGTGCGCTCGAGCAGCGCACCGTTGACGAGGTTGGCACCGCGGGCCTCGATGCGGAAGGCATCGAAGGTGCCCGAAGGCAGGGTGATCCGCTCGCGGCCGGCCACCCGCAGGCTGAAGCGCAGGGTGGCGTTGCGTCCATTGGGCAGCGTGACCACGAACTGCGCGGACCAGCGCTTGCCGATCTGGTAGTCGGGGATGAAGAACTGGTATGGGGTCCAGCGCCGACCCTCGGGATCACGCACATTGTTGCCGAAGAGATCGGTCACCCAGGCGCTGTCTTCGTAGAACACTTCATCGTTCTGGATGCGGCTTACGGTCAGGCGCAGCGGCTCACGGGCCGCACCGGTGGCGAGATCGGTGCGTCGATAGCTGTAGCGCTCGCCCACGCGATAGCCCACCGCCTCGCCCGTGTAGGCACCCGGGCCGCAGGCGCAGCCCTCGGTGCGGCCGGCCAGCGGGCGGATGCCGCGCTCGCGCCGCGCGGCCAGCAGCTGATCGAGCCGGTGCTGGGCCAGCTCCGAAAACTTGCCATCGGGCCGCAGCCGGATGAAGGCCTCGAGCTCATCGACCGCGTTGCTGAAGCGCAGGCTCATCCAGCGGTTGAGGTCTTCGTCGAACTCGCGCGCCGCATCGCGCGGCACGCTCGAGGGCACGAAGGAAAAGTCGCTCTCGAGCGAGGTGCTCTCCCAGGGAATCTGCGCCCCCTGCGAGGCGCGACGCACGCTCAGGCGCACCCGCTTGAAGACATCCTCGATGGCCGCGCCCTCGGTGGTCATCTCGCGCAGCAGGCTGCCGGTGTACAGGCCGTTGTCGTCGGGGCCGTCATCGGCGACATTGCCCGGCGCGGTGGCATAGGCCAGCAGCGTGCCGGGCGGCGCATCGATCTGCGACAGGCCCTTGTCGTCGACCCGGAAGTCGGGGCCGAAGGGATTGTCGCGGCAGGCATCGAGAATGATCAGGTTGGCCGCGTTGCGCGCCAGGCTGAGCTGGTCGAGGAGCAGGCCCAGGTCCACCGCCTGCGACTGCAGGTCGGCCTTGCTGCGGATGCGGGCATCCACCGGCACCAGAAAGTTGCGCCAGTTGAGCTGCAGGCCGTGGCCGGCGTAGTAGAAGACCCCCACCCCGCGGGTGCGGGCGAGGGTCTGGGCAAACTCGCGGATGCCACGCTGCATGTCGTCGCGACCGGCATCCAGGCGTTCGGTGACCTCGAAGCCGGCCGCCCGCAGACGCGCCGCCACCGCGCGCGCGTCATTGGCCGGGTTGCGCAAGGGCGCCTGCAGGTAGCGGCTGTTGCCGATGACCAGGGCGTGCCGGGCCGGGGCCGCCAGCGCAAGCCCCGCCGGGCCCAGCGGCATGGTGGCCACGGCCGGCGCCGGCAAGGCCGATGGCGCCGCCGATGGTTGCGCGGTGGCCGGAGGTCCGGCAAGCAGGCCCGCGAGCAGCCCCAGCAGGCCCAGGAAGCCGCGCATGCCCATGACCCTGCTCAGCCCGGGCGGCGCACGAACACGATGCGGTCGATCAGCGACTCGCCGGCCGCGTTGTTGCGCAGGCGGATCTGCGCGTCATAGCCCTGCACCTTGCGAAAGAGTGCCCGGTAGGCCATCTCGGAGCCGACCTTGAAGGCGCTCCACAGCGTGGTGAGCGCGCCGATGATGAGCACCGGGTTGCGTGTGGCGAGGGCGTCGGGATCGGGCACGACCTGGATCTTGCCGCCGTGGGTCTCGACAGCGGCCATCCAGCTCTGCAGCCGTGCGGGCAGCGCGTTGGGGGTGACCCGGTCGTAGAAGGCCACCGCCACGGTCGGCCGGCCCTCGCTCAGGGCACGCGAGAGGGCTTCATCGAAGCTCTGCAGATCGATGAAGCGCAGTGGCTCGGCGGGTGAGGCGGTCGGCGAACCGGGAGCGGATGCGCCGCCCCCCGACGCCGGCGGCGTCGATTGACAGCCGGCCAGGGCCAGGCCAAGGCCGAGACAGGAGACAAGGCAGGACCGGCGGACGAGCAGGCTGGACTTCATGATGACGGCAGATGATGGGTGGGTGACGGACTGCGAAGGGCAGACGCGCAGCATGGCATCGCCCGGCAGGATTGAGAAGGCCCGCGCCCGGAAGGCACGCTCAGGCAAGGCAGCCGGCCCGCGCAAAATGAGCCTGCGCGACTTGACCCTGCGGGCCGGCCGGCAGCAGCATCGACCACCCCCTCCAACCCCCTGATGCCAAGGCCGCCATGACCCATGTGATCCTCATCCCCGAGAACATCGCCCCCGACGGCCTGAAGCCCGTGGCGGGCCGCACCGATGTCGAACTGCGCCGCTTCCCCGGCAACATCAGCCAGACCGACTTCCGCGCCCTGCTGCCCGGCGCGCATGGTGCGGTGCTCGGCCTCACCCGCATCGGCGATGCCGAGCTCGACGCCGGCCCGGCCCTGCGGGTGGTGGCGCGCATCGGCGTGGGCTACGACACCATCGATGTGCCGGCGCTCACCCGGCGCAAGGTGCCGCTGATGATCACCGGCACCGCCAACTCGGTGTCGGTGGCCGAACAGGCGCTGGCCTTCATGTTCGCCCATGCCAAGCGGGTGGCCGACATGCACGCGCGGGTGATCAGCCACCGCTGGAACAGCCGCTTCGAGAACTTCCCGGCCGACCTTTACCAGAAGCAGGTGGTGATCGTGGGCTTCGGGCGCATCGGCGCGCGCATGGCCAGGCGCTGCGTGGCGCTCGAGATGGACACCCTGGTCTACGACCCGCATGTCAGCCAGGACCATATCCGCATGGTGGGCGCCACCCCGGTAGCCGATCTCGATGCCGCGCTGGCTCAGGCCGACTATGTGAGCATCCATTGCCCCAAGACGCCGCAGACCGTCGACCTGTTCGACGCCGCGCGCCTGGCGCGCATGAAGCGCGGGGCGGTGCTGATCAACACCGCGCGCGGCGGCATCGTCAACGAAGCCGCGCTGGCCGCGGCCCTCACCCGCGGGCATCTCGCCGGCGCGGGTCTGGATGTGCTGGCAAGCGAGCCGCCCGAGCCCGACAACCCGCTGCTCACCCTGCCCACCGTGATCACCGCGCCGCACATGGCGGGCGTGACCATCGAGGCCTGGAACCGCATGGCCTTCACCGCCATGCGCAATGTGCTCGAGGTGCTCGACGGCAAGCCCAACCGCGAGAACACGGTCAACCCCGAGGTGTACGGCGCATGATCCATATCGCCGCCCCGGCGCTGCGCGACTTCGTCGCCGCCATCTTCGAGAAGGCCGGCTGTTCGGCGGCCGAGTCTGCCCGCATCGGGCACTACCTGGTCTCGGCCAACCTCTCGGGTCATGACAGCCATGGCGTGGTGCGGGTGCCGCGCTATGTGCAGATGAAGCACGACGGCGCGGTGGTTGCCGACCGCGAGCTCGAACGGGTGGTGGACACCCCGGTGATCGCGGTGGTTGATGGCCGCTTCGGATTTGGCCAGACCGTGGCACCCGCGGCCACCCGCATCGGCATCGAGAAGTGCAAGGCCAGCGGCCTGTCGGCGGTGGCGCTGCGCAATGCCGGCCACATCGGGCGGGTGGGCGACTTCGCCGAGATGGCCGCCGCCGAGGGCCTGGTGTCGGTGCACTTCGTGAACGCGGCCGGCAGCGTGCTGGTGGCGCCCTTCGGCGGGGTGGAGCGGCGCTTTTCCACCGCGCCCTACTGCGTGGGCGTGCCGCGCCCGGGGCAATCGCCGCTGGTGCTCGACTTCGCCACCTCGGTGGTGGCCGAGGGCAAGGTGCTGGTGGCCAGCCAGGGCGGCAAGCCGGTGCCCGAGGACGCGCTGATCGGGCCCGATGGTCGCACCGGCAACGATCCGCACATGCTCTACGGCCCCTATGAGCCGCTGGGCCCGCGCGACCACCGGCAGGGCGAGGGCGCGATCCGCGCCTTCGGCGACCACAAGGGCTCGGGCCTGGCCATGATGTGCGAGCTGCTCGGCGGCGCGCTCTCGGGCACCGGCGCCACCGCCCCCGATCGCCCCTTTGCCAACGGCATGCTGTCGATCTTCCTCGACCCGGCGCGCATCGACCCCTCGCTGATGTTCGGCGGCGAGGTGCTGCGCTATGTCGACTATGTGAAGAGTTCGCGCCCGGCCGAGCCCGGCGGCGAGGTGCTGATGCCCGGCGAGGTCGAGGAACGCTACCGCGCGCAGCGCCAGCGCGAGGGCTGCCCGCTGCCCGATGACACCTGGCAGTCGATCGTCGCCTGTGCGCGCTCGGTGGGCGTGCCGCAGAGCGCCGTGCCGGCGGTTCGCTGAAACGGAGGCCCGACATGACCACCACTGCCCCCACCCTGACGCGCCCGACGAGCGGGATGGACCCGATCGATGTCAGCGACCCCGCCCTCTTCCAGAACCACACGGTTGGGCCGCTCTTTGCGCGCCTGCGACGCGAAGACCCGGTGCACTGGTGCCCGCAAAGCCGGTTCGGGCCCTACTGGTCGGTGACCCGCTACAAGGATGTGATGCAGGTCGAGGTGAACCACGCGGTGTTCTCCTCGAGCATCGAGTACGGCGGCATCACCATCCGCGACCAGCCCGAGGGCTATCGCCGGCCCTCGTTCATCTCGTCGGACCCGCCCCGGCACGACGAGCAGCGCAAGACCATCAGCCCGATCGTGGGGCCGGGCAATCTCGCGCAGATGGAGGCGCTCATCCGCGAGCGCACCCGCAGCGTGCTCGACGATCTCCCTCGCAACCAGACCTTCGACTGGGTGGAGCGGGTGTCCGTCGAGCTCACCACCCGCATGCTGGCCACCCTGTTCGACTTCCCCTTCGAGGACCGGCGCCTGCTCACCTGGTGGTCCGATGTGGCCACCGCCGACCTGCAGTCGGGCCTGGGCATCGACTCCGAGGAGAAGCGCCTGGCCGAGCTGATGAAGTGCTTCGAGTACTTCCAGCGGCTCTGGAAGGAGCGCGAGGCTCAGCCGCCGCGAACTGACCTGGTGTCCATGCTCGCCCACGGCGCGGCCACGCGCGCCATGGCACCGATGGAGTTCCTGGGCAATGTGGTGCTGCTGATCGTGGGCGGCAACGACACCACGCGCAACTCCATGTCGGGCGGTCTGCATGCCATGCTCACCCACCCCGGCGAGTGGGACAAGCTGCGCGCCAACCCGGCGCTGGTGAGCAGCCTGGTGCCCGAGATCGTGCGCTGGCAGTCGCCGGTGGCGCACATGCGCCGCACCGCGCTGGCCGACTTCGAGCTCGGCGGCAAGACCATCCGGCGCGGTGACAAGGTGGTGATGTGGTACCTGTCGGCCAACCGCGACGAGGCGGCGATCGAGCGGGCCGACGAGTTCATCATCGACCGTGCCCGGCCGCGCCAGCACATCTCCTTCGGCTTCGGCATCCATCGCTGCGTGGGCAATCGCCTGGCCGAGCTGCAGCTGAAGATCCTCTGGGAGGAGATCCTGGAACGCTTCCCGCGCATCGAGCTTGCCGGCGAACCGCGGCGCCTGTATTCCAACTTCATTCACGGCTTCACCGCGCTGCCGGTGCGCATCCCGGGCTGACGCAGCCCGGGCGAGGCGCCCCGCCCTGCCGCCTGCCGGCAGGGCGCCGCAGCCAGGCCCGCCCTCCCCCGTCACCCACCATCCCTCAGGAGACCCGATGAAAGCCGCCGTCTTCCATGCGCCCAACCAGCCGCTCACCATCGAGGATGTCGAGATCGACAAGCCCGGTCCGCGCGAGGTGCTGATCCGCACCGCGGTGGCCGGTCTGTGCCACAGCGACCTGCACTTCATGGAGGGCAAGTGGCCCTGGCCGGTGCCGGCGGTGCTTGGCCACGAGTCTGCGGGCGTGGTCGAGGCCGTGGGCCGCGATGTCAGCTATGTGAAGCCCGGCGACCATGTCATCACCTGCCTGTCGGTGTTCTGCGGGCACTGCGAGTACTGCATCACCGGGCGCATGAGCCTGTGCTCGAACACCGATGTGAAGATGCTGCCCGGGGCGGCCAGGCGGCTGCGCTGGAAAGGCCAGCATCTCAACCAGTACCTGAACCTGTCCTCGTTCGCCGAGCAGATGCTGGTGCACGAGCATGCGCTGGTGAAGATCACCCCCGAGATGCCACTTGACCTTGCCGCGCTGATCGGCTGCGGCGTGATGACCGGCTTCGGCGCCATCATCCACACAGCCAAGGTGCAGCCCGGCAGCACCGTGGCGGTGGTGGGCTGCGGCGGCATCGGTCTGGCGGCGGTCAACGGCGCGGCCATCGCGGGCGCGGGCCGCATCATCGCCATCGACAAGGACCCGGCCAAGCTCGAGCTGGCCAGGCGCTTCGGCGCCACCGACGGCGTGGTCTCGGGCGACGACACCGCCAAGCGCGTCATGGAGATGACCTCGGGCGGCGTGCATGACTCGTTCGAATGCGTGGGCCTGAAGCAGACCGCCGAGCTGTGCTTCCAGATGCTGCGCCCGGGCGGCACCGCCACCATCGTGGGCATGATCCCCATGGGCACCAAGATCGAGCTGCATGGCCCCGACTTCCTGCGCGAGCGGCGCATGCAGGGCTCCTCGATGGGCTCCAACCACTTCCGCATCGACATGCCGCGGCTGATCCAGTTCTACCAGCAGGGCCGGCTGCACCTCGATGAACTGATCTCCGGGCGACTGAAGCTCGAGCAGATCAACGAGGGCTTCGAGGCGCTGAAGAAGGGCGGCGTCTCGCGCAATGTGATCGTGTTCGAACACTGAGGCCGCCATGAGACGACGCGTGCTTGCCGGCCTGGCGGCCGGTCTTGGCGGACTGGGTGGCGCGGGCGGCCTCGGTGGTCTGGGCGGGCTCGCCAGCCTCGGGGGCCTGGCGCTGCCGCAGGCGGCCCGCGCCCAGGCCACGGCCTGGCCGTCGCGGCCGGCCCGGTTCATCGTGGGCCTGGGCCCCGGCAGCGGCGCCGACACCGGCACCCGCTTCGTGGCCGAGCGCTTCACCAAGGTCACCGGCCAGCCCGCCACCGTTGAGAACCGCCCCGGGGGCGACGGCATCATCGCAGTGCAGACCCTGCTGCAGGCGCCGCCCGATGGCCACACCCTCATGTACATCACGCCCTCGCCCATGGTGCTCACGCCCATGCTGCGGCCCGAGACCCCCTACGATCCCCTGCGCGATGTGCGGCCGGTGGCCTTCCAGTCGCGCAGCTACTCGGTGATCGTCACCGGCGCCAACTCCCGCTTCAAGACGCTGCCCGAGCTGATCGCCGAGGCGCGTGCCCGGCCCAACACCGTGAAGATGTCCAACTACGGGCACCACTACCGGATCGGCGGACTCTCGCTGCAGAAGGTCACCGGCGCGGAGTTCATCCATGTGGCCTACAAGGGCGCGGGGCAGGCCAACAACGATGTGATCGCCGGCGACATCGATCTGGCGATCACCGACCATGGCGGCGCCATGCCGTTGATCGAGGCCGGCAAGCTGCGCCCGCTGGCCATGACCAGCCCCACCCGCCACCGCTTCCTGCCGAATGTGCCCACCGCGCGTGAACTCGGCATACCCTTCGAGCTGATGGTCTGGGTGGGCTATGGCATCTCGGCCAAGGTGCCCGAACCGGTCGCCAGGCGGGTGGAGGAGGTGCTGCTCGAGATCATCCGCTCGCCGGAGTTCGCGGCCTACAACGAGCGTCAGGGTGGCGCCGAGACCGTGGCCGGCAGCGGCGAGCAGCTGCGTCGCCACATCGAATCCGAATTCGCGCGTTATCGTGAACTCGCGCGCACCATGAGCCTGGCCGAGCGCTGAGCGCCGCCCCGCTGTCACCAACCTGCCATCTTTCTGCCATGCGGCCGACACATCGGCCGCGCATCCTCCCTGCGCCGGACTGCCGCCGGCGATCCACGGTCAGCCCGCCGGCTTCGCGGCGGCCAAGGCCTCATCGGGAGTGAATGCATGTCAGACAAGATCGATACCGTCCACAACACCTCCGCCAACGAGCACTTCCAGTCGGTGCTCGAGCGTTCGCTGAAGAGCCCTTCCCGGCGAAGCCTGATCCGCGGCGGCGTGGGCCTGGCCGCGCTGGGCACGCTGCCGCTGATGGCCGCCTGTGGCAGCGATGCCGCGTCCGCCACCGAGACCAGTCTCGGTTTCGAGCCGGTGACCAAGAGCCTGCTCGACGATGTGGTGCTGCCTGCCGGCTACACCTACACCGTGCTGCACGCCACGGGTGACCGCCTGGCCAACACCGTGGCCGCCTACTCCAACAAGGGCACCGAGACCGACGACTGGTCGCAGCGCGTGGGCGATCACCATGACGGCATGGACCTGTTCTTCATCGGCAGCAACGGCAAGTTCACCGGCACCGACACCGGTCGTGCCGTGCTTGCGGTGAACCATGAAAGCTCGGCCGACGCGCACTTCTTCAATGCCCGCGGCCAGACCTCCAACGGCGTCAGCGGCAAGAAGTTCACCCAGTTCGGTGACTGGGATCTGGGCAACCGCCCCGCGCTGGAAGTGCTCAAGGAGATCAACCACCACGGCGTGAGCCTGGTGGAAGTCACCCGTTCGGGCAACAGCTGGAAGATGGTGGGTGACTCGATCTACAACCGTCGCGTCAACGCGCAGACCCCGGTTCGCGTCGCCGGTCCGGCAGCCCACCTGAGCGCGATCCGCGCGATGATGGTCACCCGCTACGACGCCACCGGCGCCACCGCGCGCGGCACGCTGAACAACTGCGGCCACGGCATGACGCCGTGGGGCACCTACCTCGCCTGCGAGGAAAACTGGGCGGTGTACTTCTCGATGCCCAAGGGTTCCAACGCGGTCGATGCCAAGACCATCGCGTCGCGCAGCCGCTATGGCGTGGCCAGCGCGCCGCTGAGCGCCGCTGCCACCACCGGAAGCGGTCAGGGCTGGCACACCCCCGACGCAGCCGATGACCGCTTTGCCCGCTGGAACATCTCGGCGGTGGGCGCCTCGGCAGCCGAGGACTTCCGCAACGAACCCAACACCTTCGGCTACAACCTGGAGATCGACCCGCTGAGCGGCGCCACTTCCGTCAAGCGGGTAGGCATGGGCCGCTTCGCCCATGAGGCGGCGGTTTGCGGCACGCCGGAGGCCGGCAAGCCGCTGGCGTTCTACATGGGCTGCGATTCCCGCAACGAGTACATCTACAAGTTCGTGAGCGCCGCCAACTGGGACCCGGCCGACATCGGCGGTGGCATTGCCGCCGGCGACAAGTACCTCGACGAAGGCAAGCTCTACGCGGCCAGGTTCAACGCCGATGGCAGCGGCCAGTGGCTGGAACTGACCATCACCGACCCGAAGATCAGCGGCTACAGCGCCTATGCCTTCGCCAACCAGGCTGATGTGCTGATCAATGCCCGTCATGCGGCCGATGCGGTGGGCGCCACCAAGATGGACCGTCCGGAGTGGGGTGCGGTGAACCCGGCCAACGGCGAAATCTACTTTGCCCTGACCAACAACAACGCCAGCAACCGCACCCCCACCAAGGTGGATGCGGCCAACCCGCGGGCCTACACCGATCCGGACGGCCGCAAGGGTTCGGGCAACCCGAACGGGCACATCATCCGCTTCAAGGAAACCGGCAAGCTGTCGACGGCCACCGGTTTCACCTGGGACATCTTCCTCTTTGGCGCCGAAGACAAGACCGCCGACCACAATCTCTCGGGCCTCACCGCGAAGAACGCCTTCTCCTCGCCCGACGGCCTGTGGTTCAGCAAGGCCACCGGCATCTGCTGGATCCAGACCGATGACGGCGCCATGACCGACGAAACCGGCTGCATGCTGCTGGCCGCGATTCCGGGCCAGGTGGGCGACGGCGGCAAGGTCACGGTGAACAACCGCATGGTGGTCAACGGCGTCGAGCAGACCGGCAAGCAGGAGACTTTTGTGGGTGCCACGCTGGGCGATGCGCGTCTGCGTCGCTTCCTGGTGGCGCCTCCCGGAGCCGAGGTCACCGGCATCACCGAGACGCCGGACGGCCGCACGCTCTTCGTCAACATCCAGCACCCCGGAGAGAACACCAAGCCGGGCGGTGCACCCGAGAGCCTCTGGCCCGGCAACAAGGGCTATGGCCGCGTTGGC
>NZ_CEXFHW010000024.1:0-30805 GCF_982640115.1 Quisquiliibacterium sp.
GCCGAGGCGGTGTTTCGCAGCGCGCGCGCCGGCGCCTGCCTGATGGCGCAGGCGCCCACCGGCATCGGCAAGACCCTGGGCACGCTGTTCCCGCTGCTGAAGGCCTGCGCGAGCCAGGACATCGACCGGGTCTTCTACCTGACTGCCAAGGGCTCGGGCGCGGCGCTCGCGCTGGAGGCGGCCGACGCGATGCGCGAGGCCGCGGCGCCCGGCCTGCCGCTGCGGGTGCTCGCGCTCACCGCGAAGGACAAGGCCTGCGAGCATCCCGACAAGGCCTGCCACGGGGACTCCTGCCCGCTGGCGCGCGGCTTCCACAACCGGCTGCCGGCGGCACGGGCGGCCGCCGCGGACCGTGCCGGTCAGGCCAACCTGAACGCCGCCGAGCTTCGGGAGTCAGCGCTGGCTCACGGGCTATGCCCCTACTGGCTTGGCCAGGAGATGGCCCGCTGGGCCGATCTGGTGGTGGCCGACTACAACCACTACTTCGACACCAGCGCCTTGCTGCACGCGCTCAGCCAGGAGCAGGGCTGGCAGGTGGCGCTGGCGGTGGACGAGGCGCACAACCTGCCCGAGCGGGCCCGCGCGATGTGGAGCGCCGAGCTCGCCAGCCCCGGGCTGCGCGCCGCGATGGACGACGCGCCGGGCGCGCTGCGGCGGCCCCTGCAACGCCTGCAGCGGGCCTGGAACCGGCTGGCGCGGGAATCCGATGCGCCCTGGCAGGCGCTGGACGGCCTGCCCGCGCCACTGCTGCGCGCGCTCGAGGCGGTGACCGAAGCCTGCAGCGACCAGCTCGCCGACGAGCCGGCAGGGCTGAGCCCGGCGCTGCGCCAGCTGCACTTCGATGCGCTCGCCCTCCTGAGGCTGCACGAGACCCACGACCCGGCGCATTCGGTCATCGACCTGCGGCTGCTTGCGGGCGACCCGCCGCGCGGCGCACGCGCGCCCGACACGGTGCTCGGCCTTCGCAACCTGCTGCCCGCGCCCTTCATCGGCCCGCGGATGCAGGCCGCGCATGCCAGCGTGCTGTTCTCGGCCACGCTCGCGCCGGCGGCCTTCCACGCCGACCTGCTTGGCCTGCCCGCCGACGCGCGCTGGCTGGAAGTCAGCGGCCCCTTCCGGCCGGAGCAGCTCACGGTACGCATCGTGAGCGGGGTGTCCACCCGGCTGGCCGACCGCGACGCCTCGCTCACGCCGATCGCCGATCTGATCGCCGCGCAGTTCGCCAAGGCGCCGGGCAACTACCTCGCCTTCTTCAGCAGTCATGACTACCTGGCACGGGCCGCCGACCGGCTCGCCGAGCGTCACCCCGCGCTGCCGCAGTGGCGCCAGCCGCGCGGCGCCGACCCGGCCGCGCGCGCCGCCTTCCTGGCGCAGTTCGCGCCCGGTGGCCAGGGGGTGGGATTCGCGGTGCTCGGCGGCGCCTTCGCCGAAGGCGTGGACCTGCCTGGCGAGCGGCTGATCGGCGCCTTCGTGGCCACGCTCGGGCTGCCGCCGGCCGAGCCGCTGAACGAGCTGACCCGGGCGCGTCTGGAGGCCGCCTTCGGCCAGGGCCATGACTACACCTACCTCTACCCGGGTCTGCGCAAGGTGGTGCAGGCCGCCGGCCGGGTGATCCGCACGCCGCAAGACCGCGGCTGGGTGTTCCTGATCGATGACCGGTTCCGGCGACCCGAGGTGCGCCGGCTGCTGCCGGGCTGGTGGCGCTTGGCGGACTGAGGCGAGGGGGGACTACGCCGCAGCCTGAGCCACGGGCCGGCCGCGGGCGAGAATCTGCCAGGACCGCTCAGGCCGGCTGCTCGAGCGTGGGCGCCGCATCCTGCAGGGTGGCGCGGCGCATGTCGCGCGGCTGGCGGTTGTCCTCGAAGGCGCGGGCCCGGTGCATGGTGGCGCGGTTGTCCCACATGACCAGGTCGTGCACCCGCCAGACATGGCGGTAGACGAACTGCCGCTGCGTGGCGTGCTCGATCAGGTCGCGCACCATGGCCATGGCCTCGGGCACCGGCATGCCCTCGATGGCGCCGATGTGCGAGGACAGGTAGAGCGACAGCCGGTTGGAGCCCGGCACCCGACGCACCAGCCGCTGCGGCACCGGCGCGAACTGCTCGCGCTCGGCCTCGGAAAAGCCCGAGAACCCCAGCTGAGCCCGCGAGTAGAGCAGGCTGTGGCGGGCGATCAGGCCGCGCAGGCGCGCCTGGGTGGCCTCGGGCAGGCCATCCCAGGCGGCGCGCATGTCGGCGAACTCGGTGTCGCCGCCCACATCGGGGATCACCCGCGCATGCAGCATCGAGTAGAGCGCAGGCGTGGCCTTGAACGAGCTGTCGCTGTGCCACAGCCGGTTGCCCAGGTTGAACATCCGCCGCGCGTCATCGGGCGGCAGCAGCGAGCCGTCGACATCGAGATTGGAGAGATCGGCCATCTCGGCGTGCTTGAGACGATGCTTGTGCGCCTGCACCACGGCGCGGGTGGGTTCCAGCGGCCCGAGCGCGCGGGCGAAGGCCATCTGCTGGTCATCGTCGATGGGTTGGTCGCGGAACACCAGCACGCCGTACTGCTGCATGCCGAGGTGGATGCGCTGCAGGGTCTCGGCATCGGGAATGCTGCGCAGGTCGACGCCGCGCACCTCGGCCACGAACACCGGGTGCAGGGGGGTGAAGCTCAGGGACATGTCGAACTCCGGGGATGGACGCGCCGGGTGGCGATCGGGCGGGCGGCTCAGCCGGGCCGGCGCGGCAGGCCGAGCGCCTCGTAGGAATCGGCGCCGGCATCGTAGCGCGCCTGCGCGGTGGCCATGATGGCGATGGCGTCTTCCCGGCGGGCCACGCTCTGGAAGATCTGGCTCTCCTGGCGGCGCGCGGCCTCCAGGGGCAGGTCGCGGCCGTCGATCAGGCTGCGCTTGCAGGCCGCCAGCGACCAGTCGGGCCAGCGCGCGATGTGGCTGGCCCAGGCGATGGATTCCTCGCGCAGCCGGTCATCGGGCACCACCTTGTTGATCGCGCCCAGGGCGAGCGCCTCGCGCGCGGTGATCGGGCGGCCGTCGAGGATCATCTCCATGCACTTGGTGGGGCCGATCAGGCGGGCCAGGCGGGTGGTGCCGCCGGCGCCGGGGATGATGCCCAGCGCCACCTCGGGCTGGCCGTAGGTGGCCGACTCGGCCGCGATGCGAAGGTCGCAGCCCCAGGAAAGCTCGGCGCCGCCGCCCCAGGCCTGGCCGTTGTTGGCCGCGATGACCACCATGGAGGAGGTCTCGATGAGGTCGAACACCGTGGGCTGGCGCGGCTTGTGGCTGGTGCGCGGCGGGAAGGCGCGCTGGCCGTCGATGATGCCCTGCAGCGACCAGTGCGCGATGAAGTAGCCGGGGCGGTCGGAGGCCAGCACCACCACCCGGCAGCGGGCCTCGGCGGCGGCCTGCAGCGCGTCGATGATGCGCAGCGCGAGCTCGGTGGTGCCGAAATTGCGCGGCGGGATGTCGATGAGGATGAGGCCGACGCCGTCGGCGGGTTGCGAGAAGAGGGCGCTGGCTGCCATGGCGGCTCCGGTGGAAAGGTGCCGGCCCATGGTCCCGAAGCCGGCTGCGATTGGCAAGCCGGCGCGTTCCGAGGCTCAGCCCGGCGGCAGCGTCATCAGCGGCAGGCCGGCCACCCGCACCGCCAGGCCGCGCTGGCTGGACACGCCGGTCTTGTCGAAGATGCGCCGGATGTGGGAGCGCACCGTGCCGGGCGAAATGTGCAGCCGCGCCGCCACCTGGGCCGGACTGAGATCATCGACCAGCGCGACCATGACCCGGGCCTCGGCCGGCGTGAGCCGGTGCAGCGCGGCGAACCCGGCCAGACGAGCCGCCCGTGCCGACTCGGGCGTGCCCAGGCTGAGCGAGACGAGCTCGCCGGCGCCGAGGTCGGCGGGCACCAGCCGCAGCTGGCCCAGGCAGGGGCCGGGGGCCCCGGCCACCTCGGTTGCGAAGTCGAAGAGGGGGGTGCTGTGGGCATCGAGCTCGGCGAGCAGCCGCTGCCAGGCGGGCCGCAGCAAGGGCTCGGTGGGCAGGAGCAGGCCGCCGACGATCTCGAGGTGGGCCGACTCGACGATCAGCCGGCGGGCGCTGCGGTTGGCGTAGACGACGCAAGCGGTTCGGGCGAGCAGGCACAGACCGTGGTCGAGGGCATCGACCACCGGCTTCAGTGGAACCTCAGACCCCTCGGCGGACACGGAGGGCGGCGGGAGCGTCATGGGCAGCCTGGCTGCGGGGGAACGCAGGCAGTGTCCGAGGCGGCCCGGATCCGGGTCAATCACCGAAGCGGGTGAGGCCTTGCCGCGGAATATTCATCAATTCATGCGATGCGCCGGTCGGGTTTAGGGGCTATGCTCCGCGCCCCGGTACGCGGCTCGGCCTCGCGCACCCGGCCAGACGCTACCAGTCCATGTCGCCATCGAGCATCTCGCGCGCGATGGTACGGCGCAGGATCTCGTTGCTGCCGTCGGCGATGTTCACCTTGCGCAAGGACTGCCAGGCCTCCGTGAGGTGCAGCTCGTTGGTCATGCCGATGGCGCCGTGGGCCTGGATCACCCGGTCAAGGGCCTGTGCGCCCATCTGGGTGGCAAAGGCCTTGGTCATGGCCACCTCCTTGCGCGCGGGCAGGCCGGCATCGAGCAGACGCGCCGCGTTCAGGCACATGAGGTGGGCGGCGTGCATCTGCATGGCCGACTCGGCCAGCGGAAAGCTCACGCCCTGGTACTCGGCGATGGGGTGGCCGAAGGCCTCGCGCACCTTGATGTACTCGAAGGCCTTCTCGAGGGCGGCGCGCGACTGCCCCACCGCACGCGCCGAGTTGTAGAGCCGGCCCAGGTTGACCCCGAGCATGGCGATGGCGAAACCCTTGTCGAGCTCACCCACCAGCTGCCAGGGCTCGATGCGGATGTCGTCGAAGTGCAGCACGGCCTCGTCACCGCCGGCGCTGCCCCACATGCGGATCACCCGCTCGACCACGAAGCCCGGCGAGGCCGTGGGCACCAGGAAGGCACTGATGCCGCCGCGGCGCTGCGCCGCACGCTCGGGGTTGGTGACGGCGAACACGATGCAGTAGTCGGCATAGGGGCTGTTGGTCGTCCAGATCTTGCTGCCCGACAGGCGCCAGCCGCTGCCGTCGGGCACCGCGCGCGACTTCATCATCATGGCGTCGGAGCCGGCGCCGGGCTCGGACATGCCGAAGCACATGCTCTGGCGGCCCTCCATCATGGGCACCAGCATCTCCTCGCGCGCCCGCGGGCTGACCTGTGCCAGCACGGCCGACGGGCCGAAGGCCCAGTGGCTGATCGCGTAGTGGCCCAGCCAGTAGTGCTCCGAGCAGCGGTGGAACACCCGCTCCCAGCCGCCGAACCACGCCAGATGCCCGAGCCCGCCGCCGCCCAGCGAGGCCGGCACGCACATCGCGTAGTAGCCGGCGCGGGCGGCGGCCATGCGCACCTCGCGGCTGAGGGCGAGCGCATCGGGGTGGTAGCGCCCCTCGTCGGTGAACAGGCGGCGCTCGTCGTCAAGCAGCGCGGCATGGCGCTCGTGGCGCGGGATGACCTCCTGCTTCAGGAAGCCGTCGAGCCCGTCGCGCAGCGCCATGATCTCGGGCGGATAGGCATCGTGGATGGCGGGCAAGAGCGGCTCCCTGCGAGTTGGCGGTGGACGGCGAGGCACTTTGCCATCCGGGCCGCGATGGGGGCAATCACGCCAGAGCGGGCTTCGGACCCGGGTGCGCGGACCCGGCGCGGCCGAGCCGGGCCGGCCCGATACACTGCCGGCATGAGCCGATCCGCCCCCGCCGCCGGCGCGCCCGCCGGCACCCTGGTTGCAGCGCTGGCCGTGCCTGCGCTCGGTCTGCTCTGGGGCCTGAACTGGCCCACGGTGCGGGTGCTGCTCGGCTGGTGGTCGCCCTGGACCATCCGCACGGTGGGCCTGGGCGCCGGTGCGCTGCTGCTGCTGGCCCTGGCCCGTGCCCGCGGACAGGCGCTGGGCGTGCCGCAGGGACAGCGCCTGCGATTGGTGGGTTCGGCGCTCTTCACCATCGTGGGCTTCAACCTCGGCACGGCCTTCGCGCAGGTGGCGGGCAGCACCTCGCGCGCAGCGATCATCACCTTCACCATGCCGCTGTGGGCCACGCTGCTGGCCTGGCCCCTGCTGGGCGAGCGGCCCGACCGCCGGCGCTGGCTGGCGCTGGCCCTGGGCGTGGCGGGCCTGGCGCTGCTCGCGCTGCCGCTGCTGCAGTCGCGGGCCTCGCCGGCCGGGGTGATGCTCGCGCTGGGCGCCGGCATGAGCTGGGCCGCGGGCACGGTGCTGCTCAAGCGCTATCCGCTGTCGATGCCGCATGTGGCCGCCACCGGCTGGCAGCTCGCGGTGGGCGCGCTCACCTGCGCCCTGGGCTGGCTGGCCTTCGGCGCGCACCCGGTGCTCTCGGGCGCACCGCAGGCCACGCCGCCCTGGCCGGTGGGTGCCTTCTGGGTGGCGCTGGCCTATCACATCCTGCTGGCGATGGCCCTGGCCTACCTGCTGTGGTTCGACATCATCGCCCGCCTGCCCGCCGGCGTGGCGGCGCTGGGCACGCTGCTGGTGCCGGTGGTGGGCGTGATCGGCGCCATGAGCCTGCTCGGGGAGCGGCCGGGCCTGCCCGATCTGATCGGCTTCGCACTGATCATTCCGGCAGCGGCGATCGCGCTGCTGGCCCCCGCGCCCGCCCGGGCCCCCGCCCCGTCGCGGGCCCTCTGATCGAGACACCCGCCATGACCCAGCCCTCCCGTCCCTGGCAACCCAGCGCCGAACAGATGGCGCTGTGGCCCGAGGTCTCCGGCAACACCCTCAACGGCCTGGGCGAGACCGCGCCGCGCCGGCCCACGCCGGTGTACTGGCAGGCACCCGAGGCCACGCCCCACGGCCCGCTGCAGCGCTGGTTCCAGCAGCACAACCCCGGCGGCCCGCTGGTGGCGCAGGCCCGCGCCGAGCGCCAGCGGGTGCTCGACACGCCGCTCGCGCCGCTGGCCGCGCAGGCGGTGACCCGCAGCGCCGCCGAGTGGACCGAGGCGGTCCGGCGCGAGGCGCTGGCCGGCGGTGCGGACATCGTCGGCATCGCCCTGATGCGGCCCGAGTGGGTGTTCGAGGGTCATGCCGCCGCCGGCCGTTACATCGTGATGCTGGGCGTGGCCCACGACTGGGAGCGCATGAAGACCGCGCCCGAGGAACCCTCGGTGGCCGAGGTGGTGACGCAGTACGCGCGCGGCAACCGTGCGGCACGGGCGCTGGCCTCGTGGCTGCGCACGCAGGGCCACGAGGCGCATCCGCATGGCGGGCCGATGGCCGGGCCGGTGACGCTGATTCCACCGGCGCTGGCCTGCGGCTTTGGCGAGCTGGGCAAGCACGGCTCGATCATCCATCGCAGCCTCGGTTCGAGCTTCCGCCTGGCGGCGGTGCTCACCGACGTGCCGCTGCTGCCCGATGCGCCCGATGTCTTCGGCGCCGACGACTTCTGCCTGCGCTGCCGGGTTTGCGAGGACGCCTGCCCGCCGGAGGCGATTGCACCCGACAAGCAGCTGGTGCGCGGTGAGGTGCGCTGGTATGTGGACTTCGACCGCTGCCTGCCGTACTTCAACGAACACGGCGGCTGCGGCATCTGCGTGGCGGTGTGCCCCTGGAGCCGGCCCGGAGTGGCGACGCGCCTGGTGGAGAAACTGGCCCGCCGCAGCGGGCCGCCGGTCGAGGCCGATCAGGCCGACAGCGCGAAGCCCTCGTAGCCGGCCGCAGCCACCTCGCTGCAGCGGCGGGCGTAGTCGGGGAAGCCCAGCAGCGGCATGAACACCCGGGTCTTGCCAGGCACATTGGCGCCCAGGTACCAGGAATTGCACTGCGGATAGAGCGTGGCGTCAGCCACCGCATTGACATGACCCACCCAGGCGTCCTGCGCCTGCGGCAGCGCCTCGATGCTGCGCCGGCCCTCCCGCCGCATCCAGTCCATGCACTCGGCGATCCAGTTCACATGCTGCTCGATGGACACGATCATGTTCGTGAGCACCGAGGGACTGCCGGGACCCGAAATGGTGAACAGGTTGGGGAAGCCCGCCACATTCAGGCCCAGGTAGGTGCGCGGACCGGCCGACCAGGCCTCGCGCAGGCTCAGCCCGCCGCGGCCGCGGATGTCGATCTTCATCAGCGTGCCGGTCATGGCATCGAAGCCGGTGGCAAACACGATGCGGTCGACCTCGTACTCCTGGCCGCCGGCCATCACGCCGCGCGGGGTGATGGCCTCGATGCCGCCCTGGCTGATGTCGACCAGCTTCACATGCGGCAGGTTGAAGGTGGCGTAGTAGCCGGTGTCGACGCACATGCGCTTGCAGCCGAGCACCTGGCGCGGCGAGAGCAGCTCGGCGGTGGCCGGATCCTTGACCACCTCGCGGATGCGCGACCGCACCCAGGCGGCGGCAATGTGGTTGGCGTTCATGTCGATCATGAGATCGGCGAAGGAACCCTGGAAGCCAAGGCCGCCGCGCTCCCAGCGCTCCTGGAAAGCCTGGTGGCGGGCAGCGTCGTCGACGCTGAAGATCGAGATTTCGCTGCGCGGATGGTTCGAGCCGAAGCCGCTCAGCATCTGGTTGTTGCGCGCCCGAAAGCCGCGGTAGTCGGCCTTGATACGCGCCTCATAGGCCGGGTCGAGCGGAGCATTGCGCGCCGGGATGGAGAAGTTGGCGGTGCGCTGGAAGACCGTGAGCGCGCTGGCCTGCTGCGCGATGATCGGGATGGACTGCACCGCCGAGGAGCCGGTGCCGATCACTGCCACCCGCTGGCCGGTGAAGTCCACCGGCTCGTGCGGCCACTCGCCGGTGTGATAGGTGGGGCCCTTGAAGGAATCGAGGCCCTTGAAGGCCGGCTTGTTGGTGGACGACAGGCAGCCGGTGGCCATGACCACGAAGCGGCCGGTGACCGCGCTGCCGCGGTCGGTGCGCACCGTCCAGCACAGGGCCGACTCGTCGAAGTGCGCTGCGGTGACACGGGTGGAGAAGCGGATGTCGCGACGCAGGTCGAAGCGGTCGGCCACATGGTTGGCGTACTTCAGGATCTCGGGCTGCGGCGCGAAGCGTTCGCTCCAGTGCCACTGCTGCTGCAGGTCGTCGTCGAACTGGTAGGAGTACTCCATGCTCTCGACATCGCAGCGCGCGCCGGGATAGCGGTTCCAGTACCAGGTGCCGCCGACACCGTCGCCGGCCTCGAAGACCACCGCGCGCAGGCCCAGGCGGCGGGTCTTGTGCAGCATGTAGAGGCCGGCGAAGCCGGCACCGACGATGACGACATCGAAGGCGGAATCGGAGGCGGATCCGGGGGCGGAAGCAGAAGCGGTCATGGCGTGCAGCAGTGACGGTGGAGCCATCGAGCATACGCCGGCGCGGCCCCGGCAGTGGCCGGGCGGCCGGTGAAAGCGGAAGCGGCGCGCGGCGAGGGTGCCCGGTCAGACGCCCGGCACTGGCCCGGCTGACCCGGCTCAATGCCGCCGGCGCAAGCTGCCTTCACCATCGATCACCGACCGCGCCGGCCGGGCCCCGGTGCTGGCGCGCAGCCCACCGAGAACCGAATGTCCGAGCCCGATCGCTGGCGCGTTGCGCCTGCCGACCTGTACCGCCCCTGCGATCCCGCCTGCCTGCCCGGCCCGAGCAGCGACTCGCTGCCCGACATCGACCTCGCCCTCGGCCAGCAGCGTGCCTCCGAGGCGCTGGCTTTCGGCATCGACATGCCGGCGCGCGGCCACAACCTGTTCGTGATGGGGCCGCCCGGCCTGGGCCAGCGCGCCCTGCTCGAACGGCTGCTCGGCGAGCGGGCCGCCCGGCGACCGGCGCCGGATGACTGGTGCTATGTGTTCAACTTCGCCACGCCGCATCGCCCGACCCGGTTGCGCCTGCCCACCGGCCGCGCGCCGGCCCTGCAGCGCGACATGGCGCAGCTGGTGCTCGATCTGCGCGCCGGCATTCCGGCGGCCTTCGAGGCCGACGACTACCGGCACCAGCGCGAGTCCCTCGAAAGCGGGCTGATCGCCCGCCAGGACCGCGCCATCGGCGAGGTGGGCGACCGGGCCCGCGCCGAGGGCATCGCGCTGCTGCGCACGCCGGCGGGCTTCGGCTTCGCGCCGCTCAAGGGCGACGCGGTGATGCCGCCGGCCGAGTACCAGGCCCTGAGCGAGGCCGAGCGCCAGCCGATCGATGCGGCGATCGAGCGGCTGCAGAAGGATCTCGAGTCGGTGGTCGCACAGATCCCCACCTGGCGACGCGAAACGCAGCGCCAGCTGCGCGAGCTCGATCGGCGGGTGACGCAGCGGGTGGTGGATGCGCTGATCGCCGAGGTGAAGACCGAGTACGCCGGCATCGACGCGGTGCGCGCGCACCTGGAGGCGGTGCATGCCGATGTGCTGGACCACGCCGAGAGCTTCCAGGCGCCGCGCGAGGCCGAAGGCCCCTCGCTGCTCGCCCTGGCGATGGCGCGCGGCGAGGCGGCCGAGGCGCCGGCCGCGCGCTACGCGGTGAATGTGCTGGTCCATCACGATCCGGCCGCCGGTGCACCGGTGGTCTTCGAGGACCAGCCCACGCATGACCGGCTGCTCGGCCGCATCGAGCACGAGGCGCGCATGGGCATGATGGTCACCGAGTTCGGACTGATCCGTGCCGGCGCCCTGCATCGGGCCAACGGCGGCTACCTCGTGATCGACGCGCTGCGGGTGCTCACCCAGCCGCTGGCCTGGGATGCGCTGAAGCGGGCGCTGCGCAGCGGCGAGATCGGCACCGAATCGCTTGCTCAGGCGCTGGGGCTGATCAGCACGGTCTCGCTCGCGCCGGAGCCGATCCCGCTCGAACTCAAGGTGGTGCTGGTGGGCGAGCGTCGGCTCTACTACCTGCTGCGCGAGCTCGATCCGGACTTCGACGAGCTCTTCAAGGTGGCTGCGGACTTCGCCGAGGACATGGACCGCGGCAACGGCACCGATGCCGACTTCGCACGGCTGCTGGCCACACTCGCACGGCGCGAGGCACTGCGGCCGCTGGCCGCCGGCGCCATCGCGCGACTGGTGGAGCAGGCCGCGCGCTGGGCTGCTGACTCGGCCAAGCTGTCGCTGCGCATCGACGCGCTGGCCGACCTGATGCGCGAGGCCGACCGCCTCGCGGACCGCGCGGGCGCCAGTCTGACGGGGCGCGAGCATGTGCAGGCAGCCATCGACGCCCGCACCCGGCGCGGCGGACGCATCAGCGACCGCGTGCGCGAGCAGGCGCTGCGCGGCCGGGTGCTGATCGACACCGAGGGGGAGCGCACCGCACAGGTCAACGCGCTGTCGGTGATCAGCCTGGGCGACGACAGCTTCGGCACGCCGATGCGGGTGACCGCGAGCGTGCGCCAGGGCCAGGGCGGCGTGCTCGACATCGAACGCGAGGTGCAGCTCGGCGGGCCGGTGCATGCCAAGGGCGTGCTGATCCTGGGCGGCTGCCTGGCGGCGCGCTACTGCCCGGAACGGCCACTGTCGTTGTCGGCGCGGCTGGTGATCGAGCAGAGCTATGGCGGCATCGAGGGCGACAGCGCCTCGGCCGCCGAGCTGTGCGCGCTGCTCTCGGCGATCGCGCGGCTGCCGCTGCGCCAGTCGCTCGCGGTGACCGGCTCGATCAACCAGCACGGCGCGGTGCAGGCGGTGGGCGGCGTCAACGAGAAGGTCGAGGGATTCTTCCGGCTGTGCCGCGAGCGCGGCCTGAACGGGACCCACGGTGTGGTCGTGCCACGCGCCAATCTCGCCGATCTGATGCTCGAGGCCGCGCTGGTGGACGCAGCCGCACAGGGCCTGTTCCATGTGCACGCGGTGGCCGGTATCGACGAGCTGATGACCCTGCTCACCGGCCTGCCGGCCGGCGCGCGCGACGCCACGGGGCGCTATCCGCCGGGCTCGGTCAATGCCCGCGTGGAAGCCCGGCTGATGCAGCTCGCCGAGCATTCCCGCCACGAGGCCACGCCGCCCAAGCCCGCCAGACGCCGGGCTTGACCCTGCGCAAGGCGGCCGGGCGCGGCCGGCGGCATCGTGCAGGGCACCCGCCACCCGCCTTCGATTGCGCCCATGCCCGCACCGCACCACCGCCTGTCATCCACGATCTCCCGTTTCCTGAGCGTCTCGCGCCAATGGCTGCTCGGCGCCACGCCCGCGCCCGGACGCACCCCGCGCGCCGCGCTGCCGTCCACCCAGGACTGGCCGGCGCATCAGGCAAGGCTGCGGGCGATGTGGATCGCCCACGGACAGCAGCGCTAGCGACCCGCCATGCAGCGACCGCTCTTCATCCGCAAGGATCCGCAGGCCCTGCGGGTGCCGCCGCACTTCGCCGACTACGAGCGCGACCGGCGAGCCTTCAGCTGGGCCATCGCGGCGCGCGCGCTCGACGGGCTGCCCGGCGGCGGCCTGAACATCGCCCACGAGGCGGTCGACCGGCATGCCGCCGGCCCGCTCGCCGGGCGGATCGCGATGCGCTTCGTGGGCGGCGGCCAGCCGCCGCTGGCGCTGAGCTATGCCGAGCTCGCCCGCCAGACCAGCCGCTTTGCCAACGGCCTCGTGCGCCTGGGCCTGCGCCGCGGCGAACGGCTGTTCATCCTGGCCGGGCGCATCCCGGAGACCACCGTGGCGATGCTCGGCGCGCTCAAGGCCGGCGTGGTGGTCTCGCCGCTCTTCGCGGCCTTCGGGCCCGACCCGATCGCCACCCGGGTGAACCTCGGCGAAGGCCGGGTGCTGCTCACCACCGAATCGCTCTACCGGCGCAAGCTCGCCGACTGGCGCCACCGCATGCCGGGGCTGCGCCAGGTGGTGGTGGTGGCCGAGCCGCCGGCAGCGCCGTCTGCCGGACCGGCGCGCGTGGCACCGGGCATCGCTGCCGAGCACGGCGTGGTCGACTACGGCGAGCTGATGGCGGCATCGGCCGACGACTTCGCGGTGGAGCGCACCTCGGTACGCGACCCCGCGCTGCTGCACTTCACCAGTGGCACCACTGGCGCGCCCAAGGGCGCGATCCACTGCCATGGCGCGGCGGTGGCCCACCACGCCACCGGGCTGTACGCCCTCGACCTGCACGACGAGGACCACTACTGGTGCACCGCCGACCCCGGCTGGGTGACCGGCACCGCCTACGGCATCCTGGCGCCGCTGCTGCATGGCGTGCGCTCGCTGGTCGACCGCGACGAGTTCGATGCGGCCCGCTGGTACACGCTGCTCGAGGCCGAGCGGATCAGCGTCTGGTACACCGCGCCCACCGCGATCCGCATGCTGATGCGCGCCGGCCCGCAGGCGCTTGCCGGGCGGCGATTCCCGGCCCTGCGCTTCGTGGCCAGCGTGGGCGAACCGCTCAACCCGGAAGCGGTGTGGTGGGGCGAGCAGACCCTGGGCCTGCCGATCCATGACAACTGGTGGCAGACCGAGACCGGCGGCATCATGATCGCCAACACCCCGGCCTTCGAGATCCGGCCCGGCTCGATGGGCCGACCCCTGCCGGGCGTGGAGGCGGCGGTGGTGGAGCGGCTGACGCAGACCCACCGTAACGGCTCGCAGCGGGTGCGGGTCATCGAGAAGCCGGGCATCGACGGCGAGCTCGCCCTGCGCGTGGGCTGGCCCTCGATGTTCCGCGGCTATCTGAACGACGAGACGCGGTACCGGCGCTGCTTCGCCGATGGCTGGTATCTCAGCGGCGACATCGTCCGGCGAGACGCCGACGGCTGGTACTGGTTCGTCGGTCGCGGTGACGATGTCATCAAGGCCGCCGGCCATCTCATCGGCCCCTTCGAGGTGGAGAGCGCGCTGATGGAACACCCGGCCGTGGCCGAGGCGGCGGCCATCGGCGTGCCCGATCCGGTGAGCGGCGAGTCGGTCAAGGCCTTCGTGTGCCTGAAGCTCGGCACCCAGGCCGACGAGGCGCTGCGCGAGAACATCCTGGCCCACGCCCGGCGCCGGCTCGGCCCGGCGGTCGCGCCGCGCGCGATCGCGTTCGCCGCCACGCTGCCGCGCACCCGCAGCGGCAAGATCATGCGTCGGCTGCTCAGGGCCCGCGAGCTCGGTCTGCCCGAGGGCGACATCTCGGCGCTGGAGACCGCGGCATGAGCGCGGCGCCGATGACCGCGCCTGCCCCCGACACGCTCGGCTGGACGCCCGAGTTCGCCCTGGCGCGGCTGGCCGACATGGTGCGCATCCGTCGCATGGAGGAGCGCTGCGCGCAGCTCTACGGCGAGCAGAAGATCCGCGGCTTCCTGCACCTGTATGTGGGCGAGGAGGCGGTGGCCACCGGCGTGATCGCGGCGCTCACGCCGGCCGACAATGTGGTGGCCACCTACCGCGAGCACGGCCACGCCCTGCTGCGCGGCGTGCCCATGCGCACGATCATGGCCGAGATGTACGGGCGTGAGCAGGGCTGCTCGCGCGGCCGCGGCGGGTCCATGCACCTGTTCAGCCGCGAGGCGCGGCTCTATGGCGGCAACGCCATCGTGGGCGGCGGCCTGCCGCTGGCCGCGGGGCTGGCGCTGGCCGACAAGACCCTGCGCCGGCGCGCGCTCACCGCCTGCTTCTTCGGCGAGGGCGCGATGGCCGAGGGCGCGTTCCACGAGGCAATGAACCTCGCCGCGCTGTGGCAGCTGCCGGTGCTCTTCTGCTGCGAGAACAACGGCTACGCCATGGGCACGGCGCTGACGCGCAGCCAGTCGCAGACCGACCTGCGGGCGCGCGCCGCGAGCTACGGCATGCCGGCAGCCGCGGTCGACGGCATGGATGCGGTGGCGGTGCATCAGGCGGCCAGCGCGCTCGCAGGGCTGGTGCGCGAGGGCGGCGGGCCGGCCTTCCTCGCGCTGAACACCTACCGCTTCCGCGCCCACTCGATGTTCGATCCGGAGCTCTACCGCTCGCGACAGGAGGTGCAGGACTGGATCACCCGCTGCCCGATCGCGCGGCTGCGCGATCGTCTGCAGTCGCTGGACCTGCTCGACGCCGCGGGCTTCACGGCCCTGGAGAGCGCCGCGGACGACGAGGTGGCCGATGCCGTGACCTTCGCCGAGGCCGGCACCTGGGAACCGGTGAGCGATCTTGCCCGCGACCTGGTGGCCGCGGAGCCGGCGCCTTGAGCCGCCGGATGAGCTATCGGGATGCCCTGCGCGAAGCCCTGCGCGAGGCCCTGCTGGCCGATCCGCGGGTGCTGCTGATGGGCGAGGATGTGGGCGCCTACGGGGGCACCTATGCGGTCTCGCGCGGGCTGCTTGCCGAGTTCGGCCCGCTGCGCATCCGCGACACGCCGCTCTCGGAGCTGGGCTTCGTGGGCGCGGGCATCGGCGCGGCGATCGGCGGCCTTCGCCCGGTGGTCGAGGTAATGAGCGTGAACTTCAGCCTGCTCGCCCTTGACGCGATCGTGAACACCGCGGCGCTGTACCGGCACATGTCGGGCGGCCAGTTCGGCGTGCCGCTGGTGATTCGCATGGCCACCGGCGCAGGGCGCCAGCTCGCCGCGCAGCACTCCCACAGCTTCGAGGCCTGGTATGCCCATGTGCCCGGCCTGCGGGTGCTGGCGCCGGCCACGGTGGCCGATGCGCGCGGCATGCTCGGGCCGGCGCTCGCCGATCCCGATCCGGTGCTGCTGTTCGAGCATGTGCAGCTCTACGGCACGGAAGACGAGCTCGCGGACGACGCGCAGGCCGTGGACATCGCGCGCGCGCAGGTGCGTCGCGCCGGCCGCGACCTGAGCCTGATCACCCACGGCGGCTGCCTGCCGCTCGCCCTTGCAGCGGCAGCCACGCTGGCCGCCGAGGGCATCGAGGCCGAGGTGGTCGACCTGCGCGTCTTGCGGCCGCTCGACGAGGCCACAGTGATCGCCTCGGTGCGCAAGTGCCGGCGCGCCGTGCTGATCGACGAGGGCTGGCGCTCGGTCGGCCTGGCCGCCGAGGTGGCCGCACGCATCGCCGAACAGGCCTTCTGGGACCTCGATGCGCCGCCCGTCCGGGTCTGCGCCGAGGAAGTGCCCATCCCCTACGCGCGGCACCTCGAGCAGGCGGCCTTGCCGAGTGCCGAGCGGGTGGTGGCCGCGGCACGCGGACTGCTGGGTGCGGGTACGGGCGGGAGTGCGCGATGAAGCGCCGTCGATGGCTCCGGCGATGAGCGCGGCAGGCGGTAGCCCCGGTGCCGGTGGCGAGTTTCGCCTTCCCTCGCTCGGTGCCGACATGGACGAAGGCACGCTGCTCAGCTGGCTGGTGGCGCCGGGCGATCCGGTGCATCGGGGCCAGGTGCTCGCCGTGGTCGATACCGCCAAGGCCGCGGTGGAGGTGGAGTGCTGGCAGGACGGCACCGTCGGCGAACTGCTGGTGAGCCCCGGCACGCGCGTGCCGGTGGGCACGGTGCTGGCCCGCCTGGCGCCACGAGGGACGCAAGCGCCCGGCCCGGAGCCCGCCCGTGAAGGTGCGCCCGCGGCTGCGCCTGCGCCTGCGCCCGCCCCTGCGCCTGTCCCTGCGCCTGTCCCCGCTCCGGTGCGCACCACCGCCTCGCCCCTCGCCTCGACCACGGCCAACCGCGTCCGCATGTCCCCTGCGGCGCGCCAGCGGGCCCGCGAGCTTGGGCTCGATCCTGCCCGCCTCGTCGGCCATGGCCCCGGCGGCGCGGTCAGTCTGGCCGATGTCGAGGCCGCGGGCGCCGGCGCCGCACCGTCACCACCGCCCGCCATGCCACTTGCCGTGCCGCCCGCCGTGCCGCCCACCGCGGTCACCGACCGCCACGCCGCCATGCGCGCCGCGATCGCCGCAGCGATGAGCCGCTCCACGCGCGAGATCCCGCACTACTACCTCTGGGAGAGCATCCCGATGGCCGCCGCGCTCGACTGGCTGCGCACGCGCAACGCCGAGCGGCCGCCGGCCCAGCGGCTGCTGCCGGCCGCGCTGCTGCTGCGCGCCACCACCCTCGCCCTGGCCCGCGTGCCCGAGCTCAACGGCCACTGGCGCGACGGCGCCTTCACGCCGGCCGCGGCGGTGACGCTGGGCGTGGCAATCTCGTTGCGGGGCGGCGGGCTGATCGCCCCCGCGCTGGCCGATGCCGCGCGACGCCCGCTGGCGCAGCTCATGGCCGAGCTCTCGGACCTGGTGCGCCGCGCACGGGCCGGCGTGCTGCGCAGCGCCGACCTCGCCGAGCCCAGCCTCACCGTCACGCAGCTCGGCGACCAGGGCGCCGAGGCGGTGCTCGGCGTGATCAGTCCGCCGCAGGTGGCGCTGGTGGGCTTCGGGCGGATCGCGCAGCGGGCCTGGGCCCAGGACGGCTGGCTGCGGCCGATGCCGGTGGTGGTGGCCAGCCTCGCGGCCGATCACCGGGTGTCGGACGGTCACCGCGGCGCGATCTTCCTGGCCACGCTGCGCGAGTGTCTGCAGCAGCCGGATGGGCTCGAAGCGCCCGCCACGCCAGCCACGCTGCGTCCATCGTCGGACCTTTCCCCGCCCGCGCCATGACCCCGCCCGACGCCGGTCTGGAACGGGTGGTGCTGACTGCGCTGCGCACCATCGCCCCGGAGATCGATACCGCCCTGATCGACCCCGATCAGCCGCTGCGCGATCAGGCCGAACTCGACTCGATGGACTGGCTGCACCTGCTCACCGACCTGCATGCCCGCACCGGCGCCGACATCGGCGAGGCCGAGGCCGGCCCGCGGCTGAGCCTGCGCGGGCTGTGCGCGCTGCTTGCCGCGCGCGGCGCGGTTCAGCCCGCCGGCAGCCGCAGCGGCTGATGCACGCGGCGCAATGACTGCCACAGCGCCACGGTCTCGGCGAGACCACCATCGCGGCTCTGCGGCCGCACCGCGGCCTGCACCAGCACCAGGCGGCGGGCCGGATCGACCATCAGGGCCTGGCCGCGCTCGCCCAGCCAGGCGAAGCTGCCGTCGTTCTCGGCGAACACCCAGCTCTGGTAGCCATAGCCCCAGCCGCGGCCGGTCTGGCGGGCGCCGACCTGCGCGCGCGTGAGCTCGCGCAGCCACGCCGCCGAGACCACCTGGCGAAAGTCGACACGGCCCTGGCGGGCAAGCATGGCGCCCAGGCGGCCATAGTCGCGCAGCACCGCATTGAAGCCGGTGAAGCCCAGCTCCTGGCCACCGCGCTCGAGGATCCAGGACGCATCGGCCTCGGCGCCGATCGGCTTCCAGACCCGGTCGGAGAAGAAGTCGCACAGCGGCTGGCCGGCCACGGCGCGCAGCACCAGGCCCAGCACGAAGGCGTCGCCCACCGAGGGATGCCAGCGCTCGCCGGGCGGCGCCACCCGTTCCTCGTACAGCCGGGCGGCACGCGCCCCGCCCACCTCCCAGCCGCCGGGCAGGCCCATGCCATCGAGATCATCGGCAGTCAGATCATCACGCGGCCGCAGGCCCGAGCTCATGGTGAGCAGGTGGCGCACGGGCGTCGCGCCATAGGCGCTGCCCGCCAGCGCCGGCACATAGAGCTGGGCGGGGTCGTCGAGCCGCAGCCGACGCTCCTGCAGCGCGATGCCGGCCATCAGGGCAAGCAGCCCGCCGGCCATCGAGAACGAGGTGAAGCGGTGCGCCTCGCCGCGACCGTACTGGTAGCGCTCGGCGAGGATCACCTCCTCGCGCGCGATCAGCAGGCCGGTGACCGGATTGCGCGCCAGGTAGTCATCGACCGGCGCGCCCACCGGGGTGCCGGCTGCGGGCCGGCGCCAGGGCCGCGGCGTGCTCGCGCGCGCCGAGGTGTTGGCAGGAAAGATCTCGTCCAGGCGCGAGAAGCCGTCGACGCTGGCCGCCGGGCTGTTCCAGTTGGCGCGGGTGGCACGCGGAAACCGGCCTTGCGTGTCGGCATAACGGGCCAGTTCGGGGCCGGCCGGTGCCTTCGCCGGACCCGGCCGGGCGGGCGGCGCCGAGCGGGTGGAGATCGGCGCCGGCTGCGGCGTGGCCGGCGCGCACCCGGCCAGCGCCAGCAGCGCCCCCGCACCGGCGCCCGCCCCGGCCGCGGCCAGTCGCCGCCTCAGCGGTGACGCGGGCGCGTCGCGAGGCACGACGGCGGGCGAGGCGACGCGGGAAGCGCCGGCGGGCGCAGGCATGGAGGTGACCCGGCGGTGCGCAGCGCGCCGCGGTTCAGGAGTAGCCGATGGACAGCAGGTTCTCGACCGGCCGGTAGAGCGCCTCGAGGTAGGCGATGTCCTCGGCCGGCAGCGTGATCTCGGTGGCCGCCACCAGCTGGTCGAGCTGCTCGACGCGCGAGATGCCGACCACCGGCGCGGTCACGAAGGGCTTGGACAGCAGCCAGGCAAGCGCGATCTGAGCCGGCGTCTTGCCGTGGCGCGCGGCCACCTCAACCACCCGCTCGGCAATCGGGAACACCGCATCGCCACGGTACAGGCTGGCGGTGCGCAGGCGGTCGCCGCCCTGCGAGCGTTGCGTGGAGCCGGACTCGAAGCCGCCGCGATACGAGCCGGTGAGGATGCCGCGGGCCAGCGGCGACCAGGGCATGACCGCCACGCCGGTGCTCTGGCAGTAGGGGATCATCTCGCGCTCTTCCTCGCGGTAGACCAGGTTGTAGTGGTTCTGCATCGAGACGAAGGGCGTCCAGCCGTTCATCTTCGCGGTGAGCTGCATCTCGGCGAACTGCCAGGCGAACATCGACGAGGCGCCCAGGTACAGGATCTTGCCGGCGCGCACCAGGTCGTGGAGCGCGAGCAGGGTTTCTTCGATGGGCACCGCCACATGGCCGGGCACGCCGTGCGGGTGGCGGTGGATGACCAGCTGGTCGATGTAGTCCATGCCCAGGCGCTGCAGGCAGGCGTTCACGCCCTCGATCACATGCTTGCGCGAGAGGCCGCCCTGGTTGGCGCCCTTGCCCATCGGCATGGAGATCTTGGTGGCGATCACGTACTCGTCGCGCGGCAGCAGTTCGCGCAGCAGCTGGCCCACCACCCGCTCGGTGGCACCGAGCCCGTAGACATCGGCGGTGTCGAAGTAGAACAGGCCGCGGTCGATGGCCGCCTTGAACAGCGGCCGGGCCTCGTCGGGGCCCAGGGTCCAGTCGCCCTGGTGGCCGCGGCCGGGCTCGCCGAAGTTCATGGTGCCCAGGCACAGCCGGGACACGCGCAGGCCACTCTGGCGGCCGAGTTGGATCGTCTTGAGCATGGCCGGGGCCTCGCGCAGAAAGGGAGCGTCGATGCTAACAGCCGCGCCCCGGCCACGCCCCCGCGGCGGCGCTAGGAGCGGACCGGCGCGATCTGCGCGCGAAGCCCGCGCCACAGCGCGACGAGATCGGCACCGCCGGGGTCGCGGGCGGCGGGCCGCACCGCGGTGTGCGCGAGCACCAGCTGGCGGGCCGGGTCGATGAACATGGCCTGGCCACGCACACCCAGCAGCGCGAAGCTGCCGTCGTTCTCGGGGAACACCCAGGTCTGGTAGCCATAGCCGTACCAGCGCCCGGTCTGCTGGCCGCTGAAATGCGCACGGCTGGCCTCGATCACCCAGGCCCGCGGGATGATCTGCCGGCCTTCGATGCGTCCGTGGCCGGCGAGCAGGCGGCCGAAGCGGGCGTAATCGCGCAGCACCGCATTGAAACCCATGTAGCCCACGGCCTGACCGGAGCGATCGACCAGCCAGCTGGCATCGGCCTCGGCGCCCATCGGCTGCCAGACCCGCTCGGCGAACCACTGCGGCAGCGGCTGCCCGATCGCGGCCTGCAGCACCACCGCCAGCACGAAGGTCTCGGCCGAGGCGTAGTACCAGCGCGCGCCGGGCGGGGCGATGCGCTCGTTGAAGATGCGCACCGCGGCCGCACCACCGGCGCTGCCCTCGCCCACGGTGGCCCGGGACAGTCGCGAGGAATCATCGGTGCCGTCATAGTCCTCGCGAAAGCGCACACCCGAGGACATGGTGAGCAGATGCCGCAGCGGCGTCTGGCCGTAGGCCGTGCCGGCCAACGCCGGCTGGTAGGCCTGGGCGGGATCGTCGAGCGAGCGGATCAGGCCCTCGTCAAGGGCGATGCCGACCATCATCGCGATCACGGTCTTGGCCATGGAGAACGAGGTGAAGCGGTGCCGCTCGTGGCGGCCGTACTGGTAGCGCTCCATGAGCAGCGTGTCGCCCTGCGCGATGATCAGACCGGTGGCCGGGTTGCGATCGAGGTAGGCCTGGAACGGCAGGCGCCCCGGGCCGACCCCCGGCGCGCCGAGATAGTGGCCCCGGGGCTCGGCGGGCGCGCGCTGCCAGGCGATGGCCTGCGCCGGGCGCGGCGAGCGGCCCGCGCGCAGGATCTCGTCGAGCCGCGAGTACGCATCGACGCTGCGGTCCACCCGCCACCAGGTCTGCCGGTCGGCCAGCGGATACCCGCCAGAGGCATCGGTGTAGCGGCCGAGCTCGGGCCCGCCAGGATGACGGCCGATGCCATCGGGGCCGGGATCACCGGGCCGCAGCGCGGCCCCGGTCGGGGCGCCTGGGGCTGGCGAGCCGGCCGCGGCGGCAGCGCCGCCAGGGCGATCGGAATGAGCGCAGCCGGCCGCCGACAGGGCCAGCGCGCCCGCCAGGCGCAGACTGCGCCGGCGCAGGGGCAGGAGAGAGGTCATCGCCCGACCTTAGGAGCCGCCGCGCGCAGCGTCAAGGCGCGGAATGGAATCGGCGCCCGGCGGGCGCCTTGCCGGGGTCGCCGGTCGCTGGCTACCCTCGATGCGCTCTGCCCGATCGGGTCGGGCTGCTCACCGCCGGCCCGCCGGCATCGCACCGGAGAACCCATGTCCGCCTACCTGCGCCTGCGTCAGATCTGCCTGGTGGCCGCCGACCTCGAGCGCGCCGCCGCCGACATCCAGAGCGTGCTCGGCGTGAACCTGTGCTACCGCGACCCGAATGTCGCCAAGTACGGGCTGGTCAACGCGCTCTTTCCGATCGGCACCGACTTCCTCGAGGTGGTGAGCCCCACCCGGGCGGGCACCACCGCCGGACGCTTCCTCGAGTCCACCGGCGGCAAGGGCGGCTACATGGCGATCTTCGACTGCCACGATCCCGAACGCCGGCGCGCCCTGGCCGAATCCCTGGGCATCCGCATCGCCGCGCCGCTCAATCATCACGGCTTCCTGGGCAACCAGCTGCATCCCAAGGACTGCCGCGCCACCATGCTGGAGTTCGACCGCAGCGAGGGCGGCGAGACCCTGATGGGCGCCTACCACCCCGCCGGACCCGACTGGCAGCGCCATGTGCGCACCGATGTCACCCGGTCCCTGAAGGGCATCGAAGTGGCCAGCCCCGACGCCGCCGGCATCGCGGCGCACTGGTCGCGCATCATCGATCGCCCGCTGTCGGCCGACGGCCGCGAGATCCGGCTCGATCACTCCGGCATCCGATTCATCGACGCGCCGGCCGGCTCGCGGGAGATTCTGGCCAATCTGGTGCTCGATGTCGCCGACCCGGCGGCCATGCTGGCTGCGGCCCGACGCGCCGGGCTGCCCACCGACGAGCGCGGCTTCTCGCTCTACGGGGTGACCTGCCTGGTGGCCTGAGCCAGGCCCCGAGCGCCCGAAGGCCGGCGCGGTCCGAAAGACCCGCGCGGCGCCCGCCGCCGCGGGCTCAGGCCGCCGCGAGCGCGGCCTCGCTCACCGGATCGCCGGCCAGCCGGGTGTGCCACATCACCCGCGGCTGGGTCATGTCCCAGGGCGTGGCCCGGTGCAGCAGACAACGGTTGTCCCAGATGATGGCGTCGCCCACGGTCCACCGGTGGTGGTAGACCCGGGGCGGCTGGCAGGCGAAGCTGACGAGCTCGTCGAGCAGTTGCTCCGACTCGGCCGCCGGGAGCCCGGGAATGGCGTGGGCATGGCGCCCGATCAGCAGCGACTTGCGGCCGGTCTCGGGATGCACTTTCACCAGCGGGCGACGCGGCACCGGGCCATCATGGAAACCGTAGCCGCTGTACTCGCTGTTCTCGCGATGCGCATGGCCGATCCGGGCCTGGCTGTGGTGCAGCGAGTGGAGGGCCGAGAGCCCCTCGAGCCGGGCCTGCATGGCGGGATCGAGCGCGTCCCAGGCGGCGCGCATGTCGGCAAAGCCGGTGTCGCCGCCCTGCGCCGGCACCACCTCGGCGGTGAACACCGCGCCCTTGGCCTGCACCGGCATGTAGGTGCTGTCGGCATGCCAGCCCATGTTGCCCTTGAGCACCTTGATGACATCGTCATTGCCGGCCTCGGGTCGCACGCTGCCGTCCTTGCGGACATTGCTGATCGCGGCGATGTCGAACTCCAGCGGCCCGAAGCGACGGCCAAGCGCGATCTGCTGCTCGCGGCCGAGATGCTGGTCGGGGAAGATCAGCAGGGCGTAGCGCAGCCACGCCTCGTGGACTGCCTGCCACTGCGCGTCGGTGAGCGCGGCCAGCGACAGCCCGCTGACCACGGCGCCGAAGGTGGCGTCGAGCGGTTCGATGCGCAGGCTCTGGGCCATGGCGGTCTCCTCCGGAAGGTCGACCGATTATCGGAAGCCGCGCGAGGCCGGGTCAATGCGCCCGGGCGTCGCCGGGTTCGGTAACCGCTGCCCTGGCAGACTCAGATGCCGATCCCCGACCAGAGCAGGGTGGCGGCGGCCAGGGCAAGCGCCCAGGGCAGGCGCGGCCGATCAGCGCCGCCCGCCCCGGCATCCGCGCCGTGCAGATCGGCCACGCCGCCGCCCGCGATCCCCGGGCGCCAGGCCCGTGACAGCATGGCGGCCAGGGCGGGAAGCATCGCCAGCAGCCCCACGGCCAGCCCGAGGCCGAACAGCGCAGGCACCTGCTCGGGGCCGGCCACCAGACCGATCGCGGCCATCAGCCGGCTCTGCTCCACGCTGGCCAGCGCCAGGGCCAGGGCCGGCACCATGAGGGCCATGCCCGCAGCCGCCCCCAGCAGGCCGTCCAGGCCCGCCGGCAGACCGCCGCGCAGGCAGGCCAGGCCGAAGGCGCCGAGCAGGCCGGCCAGTTGAACCGCGTCGGGCAGGCGGCGGCCGCGCCACTCACACACCGCCGCGCTGCCCAGCAGCACCGCGAGCAGGGCGAGGCCTGCCGGCGGCAGCGGCGTGGGGAAGGCCGACGAGAGCAAGCTCAGCGCCATGGCGGCGGAAGCCAGGGTTTCGGTCATGGGCCACCTCGGAAATCGGTCGAACGGACGGGTTGCGCGAACGCGGCCGGCACGGCCACCCTCGAGAGCATGCCGGCGCTCCCGGGCCGCGCATTGACCCCGGTCAAGCAGGGGCGGGGGAACTCCCGCCTTCGGGTAACCTCGCGCCCATGGCTCCGCCCCCGATCACCGCTCCCACCGACGCCGCCGAGGCCCTGCTGCGGCGGGTCTTCGGGCATCGGGGCTTCCGGGCGCCGCAAGACGAGATCGTCCGCCATGTGGCCGGCGGCGGCGACTGCCTGGTGCTCATGCCCACCGGCGGAGGCAAGTCCCTCTGCTATCAGGTGCCGGCCCTGCTGCGGCCGGGCACCGGCATCGTGGTCTCGCCGCTGATCGCTCTCATGCAGGACCAGGTCCAGGCCCTGCGCCTGAACGGCGTGCGCGCCGAGTACCTCAACTCCAGCCTCGACGCGCGCCAGGCGCGCGCGGTGGAGCAGGCGCTGCTCGCCGGCGAGGTCGACCTGCTCTATGTGGCCCCCGAGCGCCTGGTCACCGAGGGCTTCCTGGGCCTGCTCGCGCGGCTCGCCCAGGGCCCGGGCATCGCCCTCTTCGCCATCGACGAAGCGCACTGCGTCTCGCAGTGGGGCCACGACTTCCGGCCGGAATACCTGCAGCTCTCGGTGCTGCAGGTGCGCTTCCCGGCGGTGCCGCGCATCGCCCTCACCGCCACCGCCGACCCGCAGACCCGCGAGGAGATCCGCGAGCGACTGGGCCTGGACCAGGCCCGAGTCTTCATCTCCAGCTTCGACCGGCCCAATATCCGCTACGCCATCGTCGACAAGGACGATGCCCGCGCCCAGCTGCTGCGCTTCATCCGCGACGAGCATGAAGGCGAGTGCGGCATCGTCTACTGCCTGAGCCGGCGCAAGGTCGACGAGACCGCGCAGTGGCTGGCCGCCCACGGCGTCAAGGCCCTGCCCTACCACGCCGGCATGGAGCAGGCCGAGCGCGCCGCCCACCAGTCCCGCTTCCAGCAGGAGGACGGCGTGGTGGTGGTGGCCACCATCGCCTTCGGCATGGGCATCGACAAGCCCGATGTGCGCTTCGTGGCGCACCTCGACCTGCCGCGCAGCGTCGAGGGCTACTACCAGGAGACCGGCCGCGCCGGCCGTGATGGCGAGCCCGCCGATGCCTGGATGGCCTACGGCCTGGCCGATGTGGTGCAGCAGCGCCGCCTGATCGAGGAGTCGGAGGCCGACGATCTCCACAAGCGGGTGAGCACCGCCAAGCTCGACGCCATGCTCGGCCTGTGCGAGACCGCCGGTTGCCGGCGGGTGCGGCTGCTCGCCTACTTCGGCCAGGACAGCGAGGCCTGCGGCAACTGCGACAACTGCCTGAATCCGCCGCTCACCCTGGACGCCACCGAAGCCGCGCGCAAGGCGCTGTCCTGCGTGTTCCGTACCGGGCAGCGCTTCGGCGTGGTCCACCTGATCGATGTGCTGCGTGGCAAGGACAGCGAGCGCGCCCGTCGCTGGAACCACGACACGCTGAGCGTCTGGGGCATCGGCACCGAACTCGACGAGACCGCCTGGCGCAGCCTGTTTCGCCAGCTGGTGGCGCAGGGCCTGCTGCGGGTGGCCCACGAGGCCCATGGCGCGCTGCAGCTCACCGAAGCGGCGCGACCGGTGCTGCGCGGGGAGCAGTCGGTGGCGCTGCGCCAGGCCACCACCCCGACGGCCCGCGGACGCGGTGGCCGCCGGCGGGGCGCTGCCACCGGCAGCGGGGCCGCCCTGCCCGAGCTGTCGCCTGCCGACCAGCGGCTGCTCGAGCGCCTGAAGCAGTGGCGCCGTGAGCAGGCTCAACAGCAGTCCCTGCCGGCCTATGTGATCCTGCATGACAGCACCCTGGCGCGTCTGGCCGCCGAGCGCCCCGCCGACGAGGCGGCGCTGGCCGGTGTGCCGGGCATCGGTGCCACCAAACTCGCCCGCTACGGCGAGGCGCTGCTGGCGCTGATGGTGGCCGAAACGGACTGACCCGACCGTTCAGCCGCTGATAGAATCCGGTCGCGAAACAGGGGTCGCCGGCGAGGTGCATTCGTGGCATATCCCCCAGTGGTCGGCAGCTTGCCGGCCCGGCCCCTCCAGCCCCTCCCCGGAGCCCAGTCCCCCATGGTCAGCAATGCGTCCCGCGCCGGCAAGGAAGACCCGAGATTTGCCCGGGGTGCGGCCACGCCGCCGTCCCGCACCAGCGCGCCGCCGTCCAGCACACCCAAGCGCGACGACACCCAGCTGCTGACCGACGCCCTGGAGAGCTACGAGGCCCTGCTGGCCATCGGCGGCGGGCGGGTGCTCGCCCAGGCCGAGGCCACCGCCACCCCCGCGCCCATCGGCGCTGAAATCGACGCCACCCGTGCGCTCATCCGAAGCCTGCGCGGCTTCCTGGCCAGCCGCGGTGCCGACGCCCTGTTCACCGGGCCGGCGCAGGCCGGCATGCTCGGCCTGGCCCGTGCCGCCATCGAGTGCCACCTCGAGCAACTGCAGGCCTCGGCCGAGATGCTGCTGGCCTGCGAGTTCGGCGATGTGGTGCTTGGCCAGCCCGACCACGCCCTGCAGGCCCTGGCCCGCCGCATGGATCCGCTCTACGACGCCGCCTGTGCGCTGCAGCAGCGGCTGGCGGCCAGCACCCGCTAACCGATCGCGCCGGCCGAGCCCACCTTGGCTCGGAGCACATGCTTCTGGATCTTGCCGGTGCTGGTCTTGGGCACCACCTCGAAGCGGACCTCGCGCGGGCACTTGAAGCGCGCCAGGTGCTGACGGCAGTGGGCGATCAGCGCCTCGGCCAGCGCTGAGGCCGCCTCGGGACTTTCGGGCTGACTCTCGGGGCGCAGCTCCACGAAGGCCAGGGGGGTCTCGCCCCACTTCTCGTCGGGCCGCGCCACCACCGCGCAGGCCAGCACCGCCGGGTGCTTGTAGAGCGCGTCTTCCACCTCGATGGAGCTGATGTTCTCGCCCCCCGAGATGATGATGTCCTTGGCCCGATCCTTCAGCTTCACATAGCCGTCGGGGTGCAGCACGCCGAGATCGCCGGTGTGGAACCAGCCATCGCGGAAGGCGTCCCCGGTGGCGCCGGGGTTCTTCAGGTAGCCCTTCATCACGACATTGCCCCGGAACATCACCTCGCCCATGGTCTCGCCGTCGCGCGGCACCTCGGTCATGGTGGCTGCATCCATCACCGTCAGGCCCTCCTGCAGCGGGTGACGCACACCCTGACGGCCGTTGCGGTCGACCCGGTCGGCCAGCGACAGCGCGGCCCACTCGTCGTGATGCGCACACACCGCCGCCGGGCCGTAGACCTCGGTGAGGCCGTACACATGGGTGACCTCCCAGCCCATGCGCTCCATGCCCTCGATCATGGCCGCCGGCGGCGCGGCGCCCGCCACCATGCACTTCACCGGCCAGTCGATGCCGGCGCGCAGGGCGGCCGGGGCGCTGATCAGGGTGCTGTGCACGATCGGCGCGCCGCAGTAGTGGCTCACCCGGTGCTCGCGGATCAGCGCGAAGATGGTCGCCGCCTCCACCTTGCGCAGGCAGACCTGGGTGCCCGCCACCGCCGGCAGGGTCCAGGGAAAGCACCAGCCGTTGCAGTGGAACATCGGCAGGGTCCAGAGATAGACCGGATGCCGCGGCAGGTTCCAGTCGACCACATTGGCCACCGCGTTCAGGTAGGCGCCGCGGTGATGCACCACCACGCCCTTGGGGTTGCCGGTGGTGCCCGAGGTGTAGTTCAGGCCGATCGCGTCCCACTCGTCCTCGGGGTACAGGCACACGCCGGCCGGGTCGCCGCCGGCGATGAAGGTCTCGTAGTCGATCTGGCCGATGCGCTCGCCCGGGCCGTCGTACTGGCTGTCGTCGACATCGATCACGAAGGGCAGCGGCGCGCCGGAAGCGGCCAGCTCCTCGAGCGCGGCGCGCGCGGTGGCGCTGAACTCGCGATCGGTGATCAGCACCTTGGAGTCGGAGTGGCGCAGGATGAAGGCCACCATCGAGGCATCAAGGCGGGTGTTGATGCTGTTGAGCACCGCGCGGGTGATCGGCACACCGTAGTGGGCCTCGAGCATCTCGGGGATATTGGGCAGCATCACCGCCACCGTGTCGCCCTCGCCGATGTCGCGCGCGGCCAGCGCGCTGGCCAGCCGGCGGGAGCGCTCCCAGGTCTCGCGCCAGGTGCGCCGCAGGCTGCCGTGGATCACCGCGCAGCGGTCCGGGTAGACATCGGCGGCCCAGCGCACCAGGCTGGTGGGCGTGAGCGGCACATGGTTGGCGGCATTGCGATCGAGCCCCTGCCGATAGGGATTGGGATGGGTGGGCATGGCAATCTCCTGGTGCCTGACGCGGCGACAGCCGCGAGGATACCGCCGGTTTGGGGCAAGATTCGGGCATGAATCCCTTCGCCCCTGACCTGCTGCGCACGCTGGCGCAGCGCCACGGCACGCCGCTGTGGGTCTACGACGCGGCCACCATCCGCGCCCGCATCGCCGAACTCGGCGCCTTCGACACCGTGCGCTACGCGCAGAAGGCCAACTCCAACACCCACCTGCTGCGCCTCATGCGCGAGCAGGGCGTGTCGGTGGACGCGGTCTCGCTCGGCGAGATCGCCCGGGCCCGTGCCGCGGGTTTCGGTGCCGGCCCCGCGCACGGCGGCCATGCCGATCTGGTCTTCACCGCCGATGTGCTCGACCGCGCCACGCTGGAGGCCGTGGTGGCCGATCGCATCCCGGTGAATGCCGGTTCGGTGGACATGCTCGAGCAGCTTGGTGCGCGCTCGCCCGGCCACCGCGTCTGGCTGCGCATCAACCCCGGCTTCGGCCACGGCCACAGCAACAAGACCAACACCGGCGGCGAGCACAGCAAGCACGGCATCTGGCACACCGACCTGCCGCTGGCCCTGGCGGCCATCGACCGCCACGGCCTGGTGCTCGATGGCCTGCACATGCACATCGGCTCGGGGGTCGACTACACCCACCTGCAGCAGGTCTGCCAGGCCATGGTCGATCTCACCGCGCGGCTGGGCCGGGCGGTGCCGGCCATCTCGGCGGGCGGCGGCCTGTCCATCCCCTACCGCGCCGGCGATGCGCGCATCGACACCGCCCACTACTTCGGGCTCTGGGATGCCGCCCGGCGCCAGATCGCGCAGCGCCAGGGCGCGCCGGTGCACCTCGAGATCGAGCCCGGCCGCTTCCTGGTGGCCGAGTGCGGGGTGCTGCTCGCCGAGGTGCGCGCGGTCAAGGGCATGGGCAGCAACTTCTTCGTGCTGGCCGACGCCGGCTTCAACGACCTGATGCGCCCGGCCATGTACGGCAGCCATCACGGCATCGGCGTGCTGCCCATGGGCGGCGCGGCCGCCGGCCCGATGCGGCCCGCCGTGGTGGCCGGACCGCTGTGCGAGTCGGGCGATGTCTTCACCCAGGGCGAGGGCGGCACGGTGCTCAGTCGCGAGCTGCCGCTGCCGGCGGTGGGCGACCTGCTGGTGTTCGAGGACGCCGGCGCCTACGGCGCCTCGATGTCCAGCAACTACAACACCCGGCCGTTGGCCGCCGAGGTGCTGGTCGATGGCGACCAGACTCGGCTCATCCGCCGCCGCCAGCGGGTCGACGAACTGCTCGCGCTCGAACGCGACCCGGAATCCGCGCCGCCGGTTTGACACGCCAGGCCAGCCGGCCAGAATGGGCCGATCCCATCAGGGGCACGCCATGACCGTCCGATTCCGCCAGCTCGCCACCCACTTCGCGGCCGAGGTCAGCCCGATCGATCTGCGCCAGGTCCATGACCGGGACACGCTCGAGCAGCTGCGTGCCGGCATGGACCGGTATGCGGTGCTGGTCTTCCGCGACCAGCCCTTCAACGATGCCGAGCAGCTCGCGTTCGCGCAGCGCTTCGACGGCACCCTGCACGCCCAGACCTCGGCCGCGGTGCTCGCGAAGAACCGCTTCGGCAACGAGGCGCTCACCGACATCTCCAATGTCGGCGCTGATGGCCGCATCCTGCCGGGCAACGACCGCCGGCGCATGTCGGGCATCAGCAATCGCCTCTGGCACACCGACGCCTCCTTCGTCGACCCGCCGGGCCGCTACTCCATGCTCTCGGCGCGGGTGCTGCCGCCCGTGCGCGCCGACACCGAGTTCGCCGACATGCGGGCGGCCTACGATGCGCTGCCCGAGGACACCCGCACCAGCCTCGAAGGCCTGCGCGTGCATCACTCCATCGTCTACTCGCGCGAGGTGCTTGGCTTCGAGTTCGACGACGCCGAGCGAGCCCGTCTGCCCGGGGCCATCCATCCACTGGTGCGCACCCTGCCAGCCACCGGGCGCCGCTCCCTCTACCTCGCCTCGCACGCGGCGCGCATCGTCGACTGGCCGCTGCCCGAGGGCCGGCTGCTGCTGCGCGACCTGATCGAGCACGCCACGCGCACCGAGTTCATCTACCGGCACGAGTGGCAGCCGCGCGACCTGGTCATCTGGGACAACCGGACCACCATGCATCGCGCCCGGCCCTTCGACGACCGCACCCACCGGCGCGAGCTGCGCCGCACCACCACCCTCGACCTGCCCCTGCCCGAACGCGCCTGAGCGCGCCCGGGCCCCATCCAGCGGAGACCGCCATGACCGTCCAGGACCTCACCGTCGAGGAGTTCGACAGCACCGTGACCGGCAACGACATCGTCGT